>NZ_MAKD01000001.1:0-23831 GCF_001691235.1 Vibrio sp. ZF57
GAGGTGATGATATCACCTCTAACTAAGTGACCAAATTCAGCGTACCACTACAAACGTACCTTTTTGGCGTCCTTCGTAAGAAAGGCTTTCTGTCTCTCTCAAATTAGTCAGGCAGTCTCGACTAAAGTTTGCCACCCTTAACATACGAGACTTGTTCTGAACGTATTTCTCTTCGCTGCAGTTGGCGAGCATTTTTGTCACCCATGAGACCAGTTCTGGCGACAATGATGGCTTCACCTTTAAAGGCGCGTGTTCTTGTGTCAGCCATCTCATCGCTTTAAGAGGGATCCCAGGCGCAGCCCATGGTGAGGAATAGCCATAAGAGATCTGCCCTGCATTAGCAAAACTAGTCTCTTTGCCACTCGAACCTTGGCGCTCTATCACAGTAACCGAGTGCCCCTCTTTTGCTAAATACCAAGCACTGGTCAAGCCAATGACACCACTACCAATTACGATAACATCCACAACATCCTCCTCAACTACCACTTAATCCCGTAAACATGCTTGCTAACCTTCTTGAATGTTCCATAAATGCTCAATGGTTAATGGCCTCGTCGCACCATATATAGCTTCGTTACGTCCGGTATAATTCGCCCACATTTGATTACCATAGTCGTAATGCCACCATTCGCTTGGTAAGTTAGTAAACCCTGCTCCTATCATTGCGTTGTACAATAGACGGCGGTTTTGAGTGAGCTCTGTATCCGGAAAACCCTCTAGAGCACACGACCATGAACGCAGGCTATTCTCATCAAATTGAGTCCCCATATCTAACAGACGTCCATCTCTATCACACAGAGTTACGTCCACTGACCCACCGGTTTGATGAGGGCTCGGACAATTTGCATTGGTGCTCGGCGGAGAAACCAATGTTCTAGCGATTAAGCTGAGTTCGGATAAACCCTTGCCCGCATGAACAGGTGCTCTTTTAAGTTGATTAATCAACGTCTCATACAAATACTCCTGAACGTGTATCGGTCTCCACCCATCTAACACCACCAAGCGAATGTTATCTGGCAAACTGCGAGCCACCGAAAGCAACTTCTCGAAGACGCTTTCTCGAACAAAACACTCTTGTACAGCATATTTAACGCCCATCTTGTAGTAAGCCGGATAACATACAAGTTCATCAGAAAGTGATAACGGAACCAAGCGTTCTCCGCACTCATGAATTACAATTTTTTCTAATTCATCCCAAACAGGAATATCTATTTCAGGAATTTCCAAAGCATCTACTTTTCTATCTAACATTAGTTAAGTGCCCCCGGAATAAAAAGAACAAAATCAGGTACTAATATCACTAGGAACAAAATTAATAATGCGTAGAAAATAAATGGAATTATTTCTCTAAACATCACTGCTAGATCGATTTTACTTACCGCACTCGCCACATATAGACACGCGCCCATTGGTGGTGTAATCAGCGCGATAGTAATATTCATTGTGATGACAATACCTAAGTGAACAGGATCAACTCCCGCGTAAGTAGCAATAGGTATAAATACAGGAGTCAACAGCATTAGCGCAGAAACTTCCTCCATTAGCATGCCTACAAAGAATGTAATACCACTCAATACAAACAAAATAATGATTGGGCTATCGATAAAAGGAGTAAGCAAACTCGCAAACGCTGCCGGTACTTGAGCATACCCCAACAGCCATGTAAGCACAGACGACGACGCAATAATAATAAAAATAGCAGTTGTGAGTTTTGCCGCATCTATAATGGCTTTTAGGATACTCGACCACTTCAGGGTGCGTAGGATCAAGCCCACAATCACAGTATATAGAACGATAAGAGCACCAGATTCTGTCGGTGTTACAAAGCCCAATATAATGCTTGATACGATCAGTATTGGCGCGAACACAGCGGGTAAAGCATGCACGATTGCCCTAAACACATGCTTAAAGGTCGGTTTCGTCTGAGAGGACTGCAAGTCGTGCTTTCTCGCATAACGCCAGTTTACAATAAAGAAAATTGCCCCCAGAGCCAGTCCGGGCATTATGCCAGCTAAGAATAGATCCCCAACTGAAGTATTGGTTAACGAGGCATAAATAATCATAAAAATGCTGGGAGGAATAATAGGCCCAATAAGCGAACTGCCCGCGGTTAGGCTTGCAGCAAACCCTGTCGAATAACCTTCTTTTTTCATCGCGGGAACCAATAGAGTACCCAACGCCGATGTATCTGCTACTGCTGAGCCATTTACACCAGCAAAGAACACGCTCGAGATGACGTTAACATATCCAACTCCACCTTTTAAATGACCGACTAACGCCTTAGACAGGTTCATTAATTTTGGGGTTAAACCACTCTCATTGAGTAGGTTACCCGCGAGAATAAACAAGGGAACCGCCATAAGTGAAAAACTGTCAATGCCGCTAAAGAACTGTTGCGGAATAATTCTGAAGGCCAAATCAATGTCTACAAAAAAGAAACCAGCGATAGATGAAATCAAAAGAGAAATAAAAAGTGGCACACCTAAAAATAAATTAACCAAAAATACAATTAATATTATAGTTATCATCGCAAACCTTCCTTCTCTGTTACTACACTTACGATTTTAATTGTTGAGTACATAGTGATAAAAAAGAAACCGATAGGTAATGCGTACAACGGTATAGATTTACTGATACCCAAACCAATCGTTGTAAAATTAGCAATAGAGATCGCATAATTATAACTTGCATACATCATGAATCCTGCGATAGCAGTTGTAATTAGATGACGATAGATAACCACAATAAATGACAATTTACCTTTAGGTAATTTATCAACTATACTGAGCCTCATATGCTCATTGGTCGTAATTAGTACTCCTGCCATCAACATCACGGATCCAATTAAAAGATAGCGCGCAGCTTCATCAACCCAAATGGGCGAAGAATTAAATATATATCTAGATGAAACACCACCAAGTAACACAACTACATTTACGAACAAACACAATGTAGATAAAGACAATAATATTTTCTTTATATAGCCAAGCATATTAAACCTACAACTTTGCAAGGTATTATTATTGGCGCCAAGAGACGCCAATACTCAAGGTAATTAGCTGTAACGAATTACTTTATATCTTTCATCGCTAGGTCTACCCAGCTCTTATCGATACCTTGAGTTTCTAGCCAGCTGATATAAGACTCTTTTGAAGCATCTCTAAATTGTGCGATTTCCACTTCAGTTGGTTGATAAACATTCATACCGTTTTTGGATAGATAATCAATTCTGCTTTCAACTTGAGACTGAACCGATTCTCTATTTAGATCGTTAGCCTCTTTGACAGCACTGAGTAAGATCTCGCGTTGCTCATCTGTGAGGTTCTTCATCAAATTGTCATTTGCGACTAAGAACTGGTCTGAATATTGTACATTCGCTAAAGTTAGGTACTTTTGAACTTCATTTAAGCTACCCATCATGATGTACATTGGTGGGTTCATTTGACCATCAGCAACACCCATTTTGAGAGCCATATAGACTTCAGTCCATGGTATAGGTGTACCTGACGCACCAAAAGACTCATATAACGCCACTTGGCTCTTATCCATCGCTCTGAACTTTAGACCTTTGAAATCATCTGGTGTACGAATCTCACGCTTATTGTTAGTAAAAGCGAGAAAGCCTCCCTCTTCCACTACGGCAAGAAGATGAGCGTTATTTCTCTGATAAAACTCAGTTTGTACTCTCTTCCAGTAGTCACCTTCATCGAAGAACTTACGTGCAATCTCGAAATCTGTGAACATAAATGGGATAGAGCTGACGAATATTTCGGGGAAAATAGGTGAAATACCACTAAAAGACGCAATGTTCAGGCTAGGTGAGTTAATAACCTGCTCCATGCGCTCTTGCTCTTCACCCAAAATACTATTTGGATATAACTTTAGTTCTATTTCGCCATTCGAATTATTCTCTACGATAGACTTTAGGTTAGAAGCAAATAAATGTACTGCGTTCTTATCAGCATCAGGGGCTCCGTTATAGCTCAAGTTAATAGATTGAGCTTGTGCTAGGCCAGACAACCCAAAAATGCCGACCAAAGCTAGTGCGGATAGTTTAAAAGCTTTTCCTTTACGAATCATATTCATCAAAACCAACTCCATGCTATTTAACATATTAACAACTCAAAGTTCACATTACGGAGTGTGCGTTGACTTAACAATGCTTATAGTGTTGATTTATTATCAATTAAGGTGAGTTAGACATGACAAAAGGTAGAATCGTGATTGCTATCTCAGTATCTAGTAAAATCGTATAACGATAAGTTAAAACTTCAAGCAGGAAGCTATTTGTTCCCCCCTACACGCGAGGCCTTAATTGTATCTACAGAGCAACTAACCCGCCTACCCAATATAGCTTCTATCGAATCCAGCTTCGCCTTTGGTCAGGTAAAAACAAAAACGAAGCTGCCAGTGAGATAATTAGAAACGACTTAATTTGTCTATATAGAAGACATTGGATAATCATCTCCAATCATACAGATAAGAGCGCCACCAAAAGCTTTTTCGTAACGTATTTCTCCTGTCGCATCTGAGCTTTCTATACTCGAACTGCCGTCCACAATCTTATTAATTTCTTGTGCGACTTTTGTTGGTACCAACCAGATACAAGCTGCAACAGAGCAAGTGGATGATGACGATTCGCAACCTGTCTCGGAGCTTCCTCTTATCCAAAGACTATCCTTTTCCTTAAGCAGTAATTGCGTTGCTATGTAATCTGGGTGATCGATGTACTGATCACCACCTATCCATGTATCGCCATAAGGTAGATATGGTCCTCGCCATGTTGATAAGCCCGGATTTTCAATTAAGTGATTAATGTTTAAGTAGCCGAAGTTCGTGTCGGTATCGGAAGTAATTGGAGGTAAAGAGCCATTGTCATGAGAATATTGCTCCGCTGCATCCAAGACAGTATTCAGTTGCCCGATCAAAAATGTTGCCTCATCGACACGGGAAATACGATTACCGATCTGGTTGTAGATAAAAAATGCGGCAATGAGCATGAGTAAACTAAACGATGCAAGTTTCCATTTTTTTATCTGACGCAGAAGTTTCAACATCTATTTTATCTCTCATCAAGAAGGTTCTGATAACGCTAAGGTCATCCCTATGAGAAAGATTATACCAGAGTAAAATCAAGCGTTTTGCATTGAAACTTACTTGTCCATGTCTGCGGAAAATAAGCCTAGCTCTAATGTGCCCAACTTCGATTTAGAGCCTCCCTAAAAACAAACAATCATCACACCCGACTTCACTGACTTAACCCTCAAATCAACCTTGTATTGAATTGCTCCGTAAAACAAACCAAAGCGATGGAAATCGATTCGAAGTGATCGTTTTATCGGACTGTCATCTAATTTTTGTACTTTGATATAACAAATAGCTCAAAAGTTATTGAGTGATCGTTCAATTATATCAAATTTTCAACTATAGTTGATTGGTCAAACAACTCACAACAAGGAAAAGTTATGAATCCAAATACCGAATCTCAATCAACGCCGACTCGATCTATCCCTCAAGAAGCATTTGATTGGTACGACGAATATGCACACGGCCTGATTGATCGCAGAGAGTTTATGGCTCGTCTATCTGGGCTAGCTGTACTTGGCTTAACCATGACAACGCTAACTTCTGCACTGATTCCTAATTATGCGCAGGCAGAGCAAGTCTCTTTCAATGACCCTTCCATCAAAGCAACCTACGAGAAGTTTCCTTCACCTAAAGGACACGGCGAAGGCTATGGTTACTTGGTTGTACCCAAAGAGTTAGAGGGCAATGCGCCTGTTGTATTGGTCATTCATGAAAATAGAGGCCTCAATCCATACATAAAGGATGTGGCAAGACGACTCGCAGCGGCGGGGTTTATTGCGTTTGCACCTGATGCACTCTATTCGCTTGGCGGGTATCCAGGTAATGATGATGAAGGTCGAACGATGCAGAAGTCGCTATCAAAAGAGAAAATCGAAGAAGACTTTATCGCAGCGGCAAACTTCTTGAAGTCCCATGAAAAAAGTAACGGTAAGCTAGGCGCAGTCGGTTTCTGCTTCGGTGGCTATATCGTGAATATGTTGGCCGCTGTCATGCCAGAGCAACTCGATGCAGGCGTTCCATTTTATGGTACTCCTGCCGCACCAGATTTAAGAAAAAATGTAAAAGGCCCCTTGCTCATCCAATTTGCGGGAATCGATAAACGCGTGAATGCGACTTGGCCAGATTATGAAGCCGAACTCAAAGAGAACGAAGCAGACTACACAGCTTACATCTATGACGGCGTGAACCATGGCTTCCATAACGATTCAACTGGCCGCTATGCTGAAGAAGAAGCAGAGTTAGCTTGGAAACGTACACTTGAGTTCTTTAACCAAAAGCTTTCTTAATAGTTAGCTTTACTGAACCCGTTTTCTTTAGATTCCGAGTGACTGCCCTATTCCCTACAAAACCCAAAAGGCCTCGCACTCGCGAGGCCTTTGTTGGTCGGTAATCAGTTCCTCCCTTTTCCCATTACCAACAATAGGTTTGAGATGTAAACCAAGGGGGTTAGAAGGGGATTGTCGGTCGAGTCTCACGTACAGAAGCCTCGTTGATTCACTGACTTAACCGCTCATCAATGTAACTTCGCTTCAAACAAACCTATTGACCCGATCGCGCAAATAGATAATATAGATAGCTAGACGTCTACATGTCTTTTATTTATTAAATGGAGTTATCATGAACAGCTACAAAAAAATCACAGCATCCCTGTTGGCATTAGCTTTCGTATTCGGTGTAACAGGATGTGGAAAAAAAGACGAGGCTGTCATCAAGATTGGGGCGACAGTTGGCCCACATGCACAAGTTGTACAAGCTGTTGCCAAAGAAGCAGCAAAGCAAGGGATAAACATTGAACTCGTCGAGTTCTCAGACTATATCACCCCTAACGCAGCATTAGATGATGGAAGTATCCAACTGAACAGTTACCAGCATCAGCCATTCCTCGATAACTTTAATGCCAATCACGATAGCCAGTTAGTTTCTATCGGACGTTCAATTTTGATGCGTATGGGCGTTTACTCGAACAAGTACACTTCGCTTGATTCTATTCCCGAAAACGCTCGAATCGCGATTCCAAACGATCCAACGAATGGCGGGCGTGGACTATTACTGCTTGAAGATGCAGGGCTGATCTCATTAAAAGACAACGCTGGTTTCAACGCGTCTTTAAACGATATTGTTAGCAACCCGAAGAACATTCGATTTGTTGAAGTGGATGCCGCGCAGCTACCCCGCTCTCTTGACGATGTAGATGCTGCTGCAATCACCATGAACTATGTAATGTCGGCTGGACTCGACCCTAAGAAACAAGGCATTTACTTAGAGAAAAAAGACGCACCTTTAGCAGTGATGGTTGTTGCGGCGCGAGAAGAAGACAAAAATAATGAAACGTATAAAAAGATTATCTCAATTTACCACTCACAAGAGATCAATGACTTTTTAGACAGCACTTTCAAAGGCACCATCGAAGCCGCAAATTAAGCTAAATCGTTTCAGATTTGGCGTTGCATGATACTCATAAAGCAACGCCAGATTTGAGTTGGCGGGTTGTCGTTGACGCATTCCAGCTTCTTTTCAAATTAGAGAGCAAAGCTTTAGTTACTTGAATGGAGGTTGAAAACCATATCGTCAGAGCAGATTATGTAAGCATAAAATTCAATTAAATCTGGGGGCTTTGCATGAAAAAAGAAGTGATACTTTTTGATATAAACGAAACGGTTTTAAATTTGGAGTCATTACAGCCTAAATTTAAAGCGGTGTTTGGAAAGGAGGATGCATTATCACTTTGGTTTTCAAAGCTTTTACACTCTTCAACGGTTTGCATCGCAACAAACGTAAAATCTACTTTTTCTGAATTAGCGAATGCAGCGCTCAACGCTATTGCACAACGGTACAAGTGTGATTTAACGGCGGAAAGTAAAGGTGCCTTGTTAACTTCTTTTGCCAATCTACCACCGCACACAGATATCAAAGCGTCTTTGCTCAAATTGCGCGAGAACGGGTTTAAAACCGTCGCTTTTTCCAACTCATCCCTCGATCTCATCACTTCTCAAATCAAGAACTCAGGCTTAGAAGATTATTTCGACACCGTCATTTCCGTTGAAGAAACAGGCAGTTTCAAACCCAATTCAGATGTGTATAACTTTGCAGCCGAAACTTTAAAAGAGCCTGTCGAAAACCTTCGTCTTGTCGCTACTCATGATTGGGACACTCATGGTGCGCTATCCGCTGGCTTACAAGCAGCCTATATAGACCGAACAGGAGTTGAGTATCATTCCTTGTATTTGAAACCGGAGATTAGCTCAAGGACGATGAATGGTGTGGTGGAACAAATAATTAAGCACAATTTAGACAAGTAAAATCTCAAGAGACTTTTCTACTCCTGATTCGATACAACCACCCTGTAGTGGTCAACAAATTCCGGACACTGACTTAACCGCTTTGATCAACCTTGTGTTGAACTGCTCTGGTTATAGAGACGCTGTCGGTTACCTAAAAACTGCAGTTACCTAGCAACAAATATAAGCTAGCAACAAATATAAGCTAGAAACTACTGTAAGAATGAGGAACGCGTTTGTCTTCATCCCAGCCTAATAGCTCAATATTGATCAATGACTTGCGCTGCTCATTACACAGTGAAGCGATATTGATGATAGGCAGTTGGCTACGAAACTGCGCTGTAAGGATGACCTTTTTACTTTCGTTAAGGCTGCTTCTGCATTGCGACAAAATCGCTTCAGTATCTAGTTGGTGTGCGTTCTCGATAATTTGGATATCAGCATTCTCTTGATAGCAATCTATCAACCAAGATACAGCAGGCTCTTCTATGCTGGTGAGCACGATGACATCTTTTGTTGTGACCAATTCTTTGAGTTCAGATAGTTTGAGTTCAGTTTCCATAAATACCCTCATTCAGCTGAAAATACATTAAAGTCGGTTGCCCAGTTTAGCCTGTGCCAAATGGTAACCTCTGTCTATCATCTCTTGTGAGCGATCGAACTCTAAGGTGCCACAAGCATTACGTGGGATCTCAAGCGTAATATCGGCGGGATAAGCGGCCAGCTTCTGGCGAGCAATGGTCGATTGCATCGCATCAAACGCTTGGTTGGCAATATCGTAAAAAGCAAAATTGAAGCTCATTTTACTTTTTACACTGTTACCGAGATTATCGATAAAGTGAACAACCTTCTCATGCAGGTTACTCTCTTTTGTTGGTAGGGAAACCGGTATCACTTCCTGTTGAAGCATTTCGGGTTCACCACCTAAGTTCACAGCCAGAGTAAAGTCTGTCTTATCACTAAAGGTAGGCGCAATCGGTACGGGATTGAGCACTCCGCCATCAATCAGCACTTCACCATTAATGACATGTGGAGTGAAGAACAGTGGCAAAGAGATGGAGGCGCGAATGGCATCAAACAGAGAACCGGATTGCAGCCAAACCTCTTTTTCTTCGGCGACGTTGGCAGCAACTGCGGTATAAGGGATGGGCAGATCTTCAATTGAAATCTCGCCGATCAGCCCACGCAGTGTGTCGATGATCTTGTCCCCTTTGAACATACCACTCGACTGCCATGAAAAGTCCAACAACATCGCCATATCACCTTGATCGATACTGGTGACCCACTCTTCAAATTCATCCAACTTGCCCGCAGCGTAGACACCACCGATAAGTGCGCCAATTGAACAGCCAGAAATGGATTTTATCTGATAGCCATGCTCAATTAACCAGCGGATGACTCCAACGTGAACCAAGCCTCTTGCGCCACCACTGCCAAGTACCAATGAGATCGTTTTTGCCATCATATTAATCCTTTAGTTTTAAATTCTAGGTGGGCTAACTCGCCGATTTACCAATTCGCCGATCTCAACTCACTGAATCACTCTCAGTCCATACGGGTAATGAAGGTTTGCTCGTCATCGACAAAAGCCACGTAGTCGCCGTGATAGATAAAAACCCGACCACGCCCTTCAACGATACACGCAAGCTGTGGGTTCAAATCTTCTTCAATATCTCTACTTTGAAAAGTGCCGGTATCGGTGATCACACCGCGGAGTTTAGGCAAAAATCCATAACTGCGTTTGGCTTGGTCAATCAGGCTCAACTCGCTGGCGGTAGAAAAGCAAGCTGGGATTGGGCCTGCATCTTCGATAAACATAGTTTTCAGTTCTTCAAAGGCTGTAATTACCAGCCAGTCGATGCCATTTACGTGATGGATAAACATTGTTTATAAATACCTAGTTTCTCGATAACTCTAATGCGGAGATTCTATCACTATCAAGTGCAGAACGTGGGAGAAATTAAGGGACTACAAATAACCAGACACATACTATCTACAGGGTCTAATACTAGTCGTCCGACTCTACGACTAATGTCTAACCGACTGAGTCTATTTGTTTTTTTTGGTTTGGTATAAGGTACTAACAACTAAATGTTAATGAGTTTTTAATTATAAGTTGACGCATTGTTTGCACTTCATACCGTGAGTCAACAACGTTTGTTGGAATAACACGCCTTAGAGTGTGAACGAAAGGAATCAACATGAGCACTACTTTAGAGTCCGTACATATACAAACAGATAAGCCTCAAGCCAATGAGGATGAACTCACCTATGAACAACAACATAAACCAAGCTCAGAGTTTGAATCCCGAGAACAGTATCTAGAACACGAATTGCAAATCATG
This sequence comes from Vibrio sp. ZF57, assembly GCF_001691235.1. Taxonomy (NCBI): domain Bacteria; kingdom Pseudomonadati; phylum Pseudomonadota; class Gammaproteobacteria; order Vibrionales; family Vibrionaceae; genus Vibrio; species Vibrio sp. ZF57. The sequence goes on from NZ_MAKD01000001.1 coordinate 10,712, forward strand.
TCGCCTAAGCGCTGGCGTCCAAATTTGCCGTTTAAAAATTATCGATTTGAGATAGAAGACACCATCCCAGCGATGGCGGCGACCATTGGTAAAGTGGTTATGGTGGGCGCGATTGCAGCCACCTTTGCTGGGGCTCTCGGATTAAATGAAGACTTCATTCTAGAAAACGTTCGTTATGAACTGCTCATCGCCTCTGTTTTCATTATTATTTTCTCTGGCTTTTTATTGCCGACTGCAAACCTCGCAGGGACCCACGGCCCACTTATCCCTTTGATTCCGATTGTGGTTGCAGCAGGTGGACACCCGATGGCGTTTGGCCTGTTGATTGGCGCTTTTGGCCTCATCTTAGCCATCAGTAAAGGTGGCAGCATGTTGGCCAACCTCACCAGTAAAGGCGTGTGTGGCGGCTTATTGCTCTACCTCGGCTTTGTTGGAACCGCCTCTCAAGTGAAAAAGCTTTTCGCTTGGGCTGAAGGAATCGGTATGAGCCACATCGCGTTTGTGGTGATCTTTTGCACCATTATCTTGTACGCGCTACTGGAACACTTCCGCAAACGTTGGTTAGCAGTACCTCTTAGCTGCTTGTTGGGTGGTACGATTGCATTTGCCATGGGCGCCCCATTCGCTTTCCACACTGAGCCAGGCTTACCTAACATGAACCCTATGTATTGGTGGGGAGAAGATACAGGCTGGATGCTTGGCCTACCGACGATTGAACATTTCATGGTGGTATTGCCGTTTGCGATTCTAGCCGTGGCGATGTGGTCACCGGATTTCTTAGGGCATCAAGTATTCCAAAAGATCAGCTACCCAGAACGTACCGAAAAAGTACACATGAACATCGACGACACCATGACCACGGCTTCAATTCGTCAAACGTTCGGTTCTCTGCTCGGTGGTACTAACTTTACGTCTTCATGGGGTACTTATATCGTACCGGCGGCGATTGCTAAACGCCCTATTCCTGCAGGCGCTTTGCTCACGGCTCTGTTCTGTATTATCGCTGCTGTTTGGGGCTACCCGATGGATTTAGCTATCTGGCAACCTGTACTGTGTGTGGCGCTGATTGTTGGGGTATTTGTTCCATTGCTAGAAGCTGGAATGGAAATGACGCGTGAAGGAAAAACCACACAGTCGGCAGCGATTGTTGTGTTCTCTTCAGCGCTCGTTAACCCTGCATTTGGCTGGGCTCTCACCATGCTGTTAGATAACTTAGGCTTAGTCGGTTGTAAAGAACGTAGTAGTGAACTGAGTAAAATGAGCCGCTGGGTATTGCCTGGCATTATGTTTATTGTGCTAAGTGGTGTAATGGCGCTGGTTGGCCTTCTACCGGGCATACCAGCGATTATCCCGAGTTTTCGTTAAGCTCGATTAATATTTAGTTTTAGTAAGAACGCAAAAAGGCCTCGCAATCGCGAGGCCTTGTTTTATCTATCAAACCAGTGAGATAAATGAGTGTCGCTATTGTTTCTGTAGCTTATCGAATCCATTAATTCGCTGATGAAGCTGCGTTCCCATAGTCAACGAAACCAACAGACTAATCAAAGCAATCACTGCTCCAGAAACAAACACCCATTGATAACCAGACATCCAGATGATTCCCAACAGAAATGGTAGGAACACCGCTGCAATATGGTTGATGGTGAATGACAAACTCGCCGTTGAAGCCACTTCATCTTCCCGAATTGTCTTTTTAAAGTAGGTGTTCAAAGCGATCGCAAAACTAAAAATGATACTGTCGACAACATACAACCCCGCTGCCGCATAATGATCATCCACAAATGCGTAAGATAGGAACACCAACACTAACGCGGCATACTCAATGATCAAAGCTAGCCTCTCTCCGACTCGGTCGATAAATCTCCCAACATAAGGTAGAGCAAGAGTTGCTGCTAAGCTGGATACCATAAATAAAGCGGCCATCATCGCAATCGTATAGTGGAACTTGGTCACCATCAGTAAGCCAGCAAATGCCACAAAGATCTGTCTTCTTGCTCCACTCAAAAAGGTAAGAATGTAATAGGTCGTGTATTCACGTCGGACAATGAGTTTAGTGTGTTGTTTAACCTCTGTATGAGTATTTTTAAACGTGACCAAGTACACCGCTAGCCAGAAACATATTGCTCCACAAGTAAAGAAAATAGCCTTATCTGAAACGTCAAAAAGATAGCTCGCGACCATAATGCATAGAAAAGTCACCATCGAGAAGAAAGAGGCAGCAGATCGAATTTTCCCCATTGATTCACTGAAGTTCTTAGTCGCTAACAACTGTGTTGAGAGTGATTTGTTCACCGCTTCTAAATAATGGAAACCAATAGACATGATCGTCGTGCTGAAATAGAAGCCATAAATCGAAGGCAAATACCCCGTCACGGCAACGCCTAGCCCTAATATTGCAACCGACAGTACAGCGACTCTTTGTTCTGAAGCGATGAACAACAGAAACAAAACGGTAAATGAGAGCAAGCCTGGGATTTCCCTGACACTCTGCAATACACCCACATCAGCCCCGGTCATACCAACAGTGTCGACAGCGAAGTTATTCATCACGACTCGCCATCCAGTATTCGCTATCACTGACGCGATAGCGATGATAACCAACATCGCGAATGAGCTCCGCGATGTTAAAAGCCTAAGCCAGAGAGTCATTTAAACCGCCGATTCTAAAAGAAAATCATGAATATGATCGCGCATGAATAAAGCCATCGAAGAGAGGTCTTCCCATGTTTCTTTATTCGTGTGGGTAATGCACTCAACAAAAACTTTGCTTAAGTGTGGCTCAGCATGTAACCAACGACTGACATATTTCCCGGTGTAACACACATGCTGCATTTCATCTTCTAAGATTTTTTGAATCGTTGGACGCATTTGTTTCATGTAATCATCGTCAGACTCATCGATGATCGCCAAATGCAGTAACAGTAAACGCCATGAACGTATTTCAATAGAGTGAACCCTAAACAGGAATGTCTTAAGCTCATCGTCAAAGTTCATGACTTTATCTAACTCATATTGAACTTCATGTTCATGCGTTTCTGTCTCGTACCCAGTAAAAGGGATAAGGCTGGCAAACAACGTAGAATGATTCATCTCATCGTTATAATGACGCAACATAAGCGGCCTTAATTCATCATCTGCATACCGCTCTGCGATCATTCGTAACCTTGCCGCACCTTTAGCCTCATCGATTGCATTGTGTAAAAGGTAGTAAGCCATCATCTTTTTATTTTGAAAAATAGTTCGAGCCAAACCATTCATCATCTCAGAAGTGAAAGACAAATCAGATACTAAATATTTCTCAATGCAATCCTTGTATTCTTTTGAAAGACTCACACCTTGGGTGTCAAATAAACTATAGAGACTGTTTTGTATATTATTCATAAACCATTCCTTTCCTCAGCACACATCTTCAATAAGACACTCTCTCGAGTGCCTTATTAAGAGGGAGCAAGCTAATTAGCGAGACTCTTTTTTGTGGTGTTCTGACGGGGCTGGATTCGGTTCAAAAGCAGCATTTGAGCGTACCAGTCTTGGAGGTTGGCTAGAGATATCTTGCTTCTTAAGTTTTAACGATAAAGCCGCTATTAGTTTTCCGTTCATATTCAGATCCTCAAAAATAATGGTATGTTCTGAGCTTGGTAACGATATGCAACTAAGACAAAGAACACAGAGACAATACAACTCGTTAACAAATTGTTACACGATCATTTTTAGAATGTTATTTTTTGGGATTGATAAGTATTCAGGGAGCTTTTACTTCTTTGATAAATTCATTGGAGATTATTATTTGTCGCTGACGATGATGTACAAATCAGGTCTGTGCCAGTTGGATTGAATAATAAGTAAAACAAAGTCACAGACTTGTCGCAGTTAATGAAATTCCGTGGAACGGTTCAATTAAACCCAAACCTCCCCCCTCTAGCTCCCCCTCAAATGGAGTTCACCGATCTCATTAGATATACGTCCGAGGGGGAGAACATTCTTTGGCGCTGCACATGTAGCGATCTGTATTCAGTTCCTCCCCTTTCCCGCTACCAACAAGAAATTGGAGATGTAAACCAAGGGGAGGTTAGGAGGGGATTATAGGTCAAGTCTCATATGCATCTGATTCACAAGCAATAACGCAACTTGTTACAATACCCATAATTAAAAGATGGTCTTATTTCGCTATACTCCGCGCCTAATTCCAGAAACAGACCTAATACCAATGAATATCTTTAAAGCCTTAGCTCTTTCTATAACGCTATTTTTAGTTGGCTGTGCATCTGGTTCAGCAATATTAGTCGGTGAAGCCAGAGACCCAATTACACCTCAAGAGGTTACGCTATATCTTGAAGCGCCTGAGAGCTATGAAAAAATAGCTTTAGTTGACGCATCTAGTGATGCAGGGATGACGAAACAAGGCTCCATCGACTATGCAATCGAAGAGTTAAAAAATCAGGCGGCCAAACTAGGAGCTAATGGGGTCTTACTTCAAGCGACAGGAAGCAACAGCTCTGTAGTATTGGGAGGCGTCGGCACAGACTACCAGTACTTAATCCCTGTTTCAGAACAGACGGTTAATGGAATAGCTATCTACACAGAGTAGTTAATATTGTCCAAGTCAGTTGCCTCGTCAGCACAAACAAAAAGGCCTCGCGCACGCGAGGCTTTGTTTTATCTAAGTTTCAACGAACGATCACCGAAGTAATTGGCGATAGTAAAACCACATCAACTAGAGAGCCATTCATCCAATACTTTGATGAATTTAGGATTAATTAGATAACCGATGGAAGCATGCGGATTGCTTTTTCCGTTTCGAATATTAAGGTTATAGACTGGGTTGATATCTTTCATTCCGCCGGGTATCAGACCAAGTTTGAGCATATCTTTAAAGTCATTTCTAATTTTGCTGTCATGAGAGATAAAATCATCTTCTGCCGATATGTTTATCCATTGCTGAATGTTTAAAGGGTACTTCTTCTCATCTTTCAAGCGGCTCCCTTTTAGCCTATCTTTTACGTTTTCATCGCCTAACGGGGACCCGAGCGTCAGCAATAAGTTGACCTTCTTATCCGCACCATAGTCGTGTCTATACTCTCCGTAATGAGACAACTTCCACAGCACGTCATAACTGATCATCGACCCGAGACTGTGCGATACAATCATCACGTCATCCTGATTATCAAGCGCTTCCTTCAGCTCAACCATTAGCCTATGCCTGACATCGCTGCCAAAATAGGTATCTTCATACCAATAATGCGCCATGTCCGGCGCGACCTTCATTATGAGTGTCTCAGCCACACCCAGTTTTCCAAATAGCGATGAAAAAGTATCTGCTAACGCCTCTTTTAGAAAACCAATTTTAGATACCTTGTTATACGTTGTTTTATTGAACTGGCTTGTCTTGTACTTTTTGAGTTCAGACAACGCTTGCTGCCGACTTGCAGGGTCTTCCGTTAGTTTCTCTAACAATGTGTTTGATAGTTCACCGTAATAAACAAACCGTTTATCGACATCTTTAAAAGCTTGTAATGAACTTGAGTCTCCACAATCTCGCTGCAAGCCATGCTCTATAGCTTCGTACCAGAGTGCTTGAAGGGGAGCTTTATCGGGCTTTTGAGCGCGACCATGAATTAATATTATTTTCTTAGCCATAGCAGGACGTCCTAAACACATAGTTAAAGTGATTATCACTAGAAAGTACCTCCTAAATTCGGTCAGCCCTTACTAATAACAGGGGTGATAATTACGTATCTAGGGGTGGGTGATAGGTCATTTATATAACTATGAGGCCATCGTTTAAGGACCATAAACGAATGAACGATGCGATCATCACTCGCAAATTGAAATGAATGTAGCGAGCAAAAGCTCCAACTCACAAAAAGGCCTCGCACACGCGAGGCCTCAGTTATACTAGCGGGAAATACAGCTCCAACATGTCAACAAACTAGCTAGTTTCGCCTAACCGACCAGTTAATTAAATTGGAAATAAAGAACTAATAAAACAAAAAGATTAAGGGAATTAAGTCATTCTGAACTAGGTTTGGGCAGTGCCGGAGCGAACCTTAATTCGAGTCCAGTAATTTACTTTTCCCAATACCTAGAACTAGATATAAATAGCCCAACTTACTGACCTAATACATCGTCTACTATTCTTCTTTTTTATACCCATCAAGTAGCAACTTCATAATAGGTTCACTGTAGACATAGGCTAGGTGGGCGTTTTTATAGTTTACAATTGAAAACTTTTTAAAGAATGGAACGTAATATGTTTTATCAGCCGAAGGAGCAATAACATTTACATAGTCACCTTTTAGGTTACCCATTCTTTCGCTGTCTAATGGGTATGAAAGAAGGTCATTTGGGTCAGAGAATGCCACGAATCGTACTTTATCATTGCTCTTATCTATTGAATTACTCAGGTAAGGCGAAATCGTTTCATAAGTTTGCGGGATTGCTTCAGGTTTATTTGTCACGTCAGATGTCGCAAGATCGATAAGAGGGACTTGGTTTGCCATCATGTAAACCATTTGAATTTTACCTTTTAAAAGGTCTTGTTCGCCACTTTGATTTAGACGTTCTAGTGAATCAATAAAAATGGAAGACCCTAAACTAAAAGTTACAATGATTACCTTATCTGCAGGGTTTGTTTCTTGGATCCGTTTATACTGATCAATAATCCTCTTCAACACTAAGTCTTTGTAGCTTCCAGTGTACATAAGTGCGTCCGCAAACCCATCATTAACTAATCCATATTTCGCTTGCTTGGTAATATCGAGCCTTTTCTCGTCGAAACTGCTCTGCTGGTCGATAGCATTCAACTGTAATTTTTGAAAGCTCGTTACGTCACTCCAATGCATTGACATTAAGTGAACCGTTTTATCATCGACATTGAAAGTATCAGAACAATGTAGATCAGGGTATTGGAAATCACCCGCTGACAAACCAAACTTTGCTCTTACGCTATTAATGACAGTGCATGGATCAATTGGTTTTTCATCATCAAGCTTCGCGTATCCACTCATACCATGGATAAAGAGTACATTGGTGTTCCCCTCTTTATTAATGATATCAACGATTCCATCAAAACTTCTGTCGTTACCACTTTGGTCTTCAATCACTGTATATGTGTTCTTACTACTGCAGGCACTAATAATAAGAACGAAAACAAGCATGACTAATTTAGTTTTCATATATCCTCCAAATGAACTTTAGTAATATTTACCACAGAGCAAATATCAATCGTCATCCAAGCTTTCTATGTAAGCTTTATTAATCTCGTCTACCATTGCCCCTTTTTGTTTTTTCAATGACTTAGCAAGTTGCCCAAGCAGTTTTGAGTTCGTCGATTCCACCATGGTAAATGTGTAGGTCAAAACATGTACACTCGGAGCATCAGTTGGAGCGCTCGGTGCTTGAAGCATGATTGGTTTAGATTGCTCAATAAATGTTAAAGGTTTGCCGTCGTCTTTTGACTTAAACTCCGCGACTACAATTGGGGTAGTCTGAGAAGTTTTTACTATTCCACCTTTGGAATAAATCGTTTTCCACTTTAGGCTTAAAGAAGCTGTAGCTTTTTTCCAACCTTTTGGTAGTGGTATTGTGTCACCATCACTTGATGTTGCTTGAATTCTTATTAGTGGAAGAGAGTTAGCATTATTGAATACAAGCTGGACTCCATGGGAAGTAGTACCATTATGAGTGACTGTTACTTTTTGTTCGCAATTGACATCTGCTAAACCACTGTTACTGACTCCTATAAAGGTACTATTTTTAAACATAACATGTTGTTTTGCTGCATTTTCGAGTCTAGTTTGAATTTCATCGATCAGTAGTGTGGCTGCTGCATCAACAACGAAAGCAGTCAATGCGCCTGTTAATTTCTCACCATCCCCAGTGGCAAGTGGCACTATTACACACTCATTATTAAGAATTTCATTAGACAGAGAGAGTTCTTTATCTTTACTCTCAGAAAGAATTGTTGGCGAAGTACAGCCCGTCATTACAACGAGTACGGTAGCGCAAGCTATAATCTTTAACATATAGAACCCCTCTTGCATATCAACTGTACGAATAATAGTCAAGGACAGTAATTCTTCCTCGAAGTAATAATAAAATGAGATATTAGTTCCAATAAAAAGACCTCACAATACGAAAGGCCTTAGTTTTTCAATCAGCAACTACAGCGCCCAACTTCACTAACTTAACCGCTTTCATCAAGGTTACGTTGAACTGCTCAGGTTGCTCTAGCATTGGGAAGTGGCCTGAGTCTTCAATGTAGTAAATGCTGTAGTCCTTGATGTGCTTCTTGTTCGCTTCTGAATCCGTTGGCCATAGACGAGCGTTCACCAAGATTACTGGCACATTCACGTTCTCGTACACGCGGTGTGCTTCACCTGTTACGTATTGGCCTAGATAATGGCGGAACTGGTTTATCGCGATAGCTGGCGGTGCTGATGCCATGTCTTGCGTTACCCAGTAAAGTAAATCCCCGTCTACATCTTTTGGCAGCGAGTCTTTCACGAACGCAGTAATGCCCGCTTGGAAGTCTGCTTCAAAAGGTTTGGTCATTACATCTAGGTCGCTTTGTGAAACCGCTAGTGCGACGTTTTGCGATGTATCGACACCAATAATGCCCTTCACTCTTTTCGGCATCAGTTTAGCGGCTTCGGCAATCACACCACCCGCCATTGAATGCCCAACTAAAATGGCGGATTCGAGTTGTTCTTTCTCGATGATAGCTTTGATGTCTTCAGCGAACGCAACCATGGTGTACTCTTCGCGGTTGAACGATGAGTTACCGTGCCCTGCTAAGTCCATAGTGATCACTTGGTACTGCTTTGAAAACTCACTCACTTGGTTTTGCCAAAGCCTGCTGTCTAAGCTCCAACCGTGAATGAAGATCAGTGTTGTATCCACTCCCACTTTTGCCATACGCAATTTGCTCACCATCAGGAGATATCGCAATACCGTACTTAACCGTTGAATCATGAGCCATGGCATTCATGCTACCAAGTGCCATGAATACCAAGAGTGTGATGTTTAGAATTAAACGTTTCATAGTGTCTCTACTTACTTTGGAGGGAACACAGAAAGCGCCCCTCTCAATCAATATAGTCACTATAAAGTGTGAAGCTTTAGACGGGGAAAGAGTTAACGTGTAAAAATACGAAAGGAAGCCGGTAAACCTTAGTTGAAATTTAAGTCATCGCTCACCGACTAAGGGTTTAAGAATTCGACACGAGGAAAAACGCAAGTGTCGAACATCTAAAGTCAATTTACTCTTCTTCGTCGCTACTCTCTAACTCTATAAACCCGCGATTTCTCCACCTTGCACGCACATACTCTTCGAACGATCTATCATTTGAAAGTTTTAGATTATCAGCATGATCAGTAATTATAATTTGAGGCATAACTGAATGATCTACTTCCATCTTCTCGCAAAACGTTACGATTTCATCAAAAAACTTTACAACGCTTCCAATGTCATCATCAAAAGTTCTATTACTTTCTGGATTTTTTACACTCATACTTTCTGGATTAAAGGTATCTTGAGTATCAGAAGTAACATTAGGAAAATAAACTTGTGTAGGCTGATCCAAAAATAAAATTGGTGAAATTAAACTACTATCACTATATTTACAAAAAAGCCCTTGAAGACTTAAAAATAAAGCCAAATGTGTATACAGCCAGTTTGCGCCGCTTCCCATAGATCGAAGATAGATTTTCTTATTGCTTTGATCTATTGGTTCATACCATATGTCAAATGTAGTTGGACAAAACTTAAGATTAATAGGTTGATAATCTTTTTCAAAATCTAGTTTGTTTCCGATAAAATTCATCGTTTCATTAATGAAATCTTCTACATCTTTCATTTTTGATTCTATTTTATAAGCATCGAGCTTTTTCTTCTTCTCCTTTATTTTCTTCCTTAATTTGGAAATATCTTCCACCAACTCTTTGTCGGGAGTAATATCAATTAATATTTCAAGTTGGGCTTCTATTTTTAACTTAATTTTAGTTGTTTGTTCTATTAAAGAGTTTCTATTTTTTAGTTCACTGTTGAGAGCTTCAATGTCTGAAATTTGCTTATCTAAATCTTTTAACTTACCCTTCTTCTCTCGAATAACTTTAATAATCTTTTCTCTTTTCGAGAGGAAAGATTTTCTAACGTATGGAGTTTTTACCAACTCTGAATTTAACCAATCGATCGCATCACCCAATGCATTTGACTCATCTTCTAAAACATCAGATTCAGATAAACATATTGGACATTTTGTTACGTGTTCATTAACCTCTATTGGTATACCATTACTCGAGATAGTATTATTGTAATCACCTGTAGCAAGAATTGAAGAACACAGGTCTCTATATTCTTTTTCATCTTTTCTAAGAAGACATAATAGTTCATTTCTATATTTTTCTTTTTCAGATATTATTTTGCTATTGCTGGAAGAGCTAGAATCCAATGTGATTTCTATATCTGATAATTTTTCAATCCATTTTTGAGGATTCTTATAAACCTTATCGACTGTAGCCTGTTCAATTGGGCTACCAGTTAAAGCCTCATACTGTTCAAACAAGTTCCTAATCTTATCTTTATATTGTAATCGTAAGGCATCTTTTCTGGGTGCTACTTTTTCTAGTTGCTTCAATGAGTTTTTCAGACTATCTAGTTCTCGAGATATCAGAAAGTATTCTTGGTCAACCAAACCAAGAAAAATTTTGAAGTGATCAATTGCTTGTTCTCTTTTTTCTTTTTCATCAAATCTATAGAAAACGGCGTGCTTATTAGCAACTAAATTTTGATGCTGTAACCAATAAGACATATAACTTCTTACTGAAGGAGATGGTTTCTTTTTTCCTCTATAGAATGACGAGTTTTCATCCAAATCGGTATCTGTAATATCCAAACCAAAGTAGGAGTTTAACTCAGATTTAAACTCCTTCAATAATATAAAGTTTTTTTTACTAAAATCTTTTATGCTAAATTCATTCTCTTTAAAATAACCTTTTTCAAACTCTTTTATAAAAGCATATGTACTATTATTTTCTCTAGCCAACAAAAGATCAACACTTCCCATATTCATCAAGACAAAGTAGATTTGAGTGTTTTTAGTTATTATTCCTTCAGGTATATTGAACTCTGAACAACCAAAACAGTAATCGAATATTTCTAATAGCGCACTTTTTCCCGTAGATGAACGACCTGTAATTACGTTAAGGCCTTTTTCTAATTTTACTTTATGACTTAACCCTAACTTATCAATTACACCTATAGTATCAATTTTGGCCATCATATTTTATTAATTCCAAGTTTTCTAAATATTTCAACAATATCATGAGAGTTAAATAAAGCAGCCATTTTTTTTGCTGAATTTATTTTATCCACATTACAAAATGAATAATCTATATTTCTAGCAATAAATTCAACTGATATATCATCATCGATATTTAATGATTTTTCCATTGAAGACAGTAATATACACTTATTAGTTACCTCTTTAAAACTCTGAACTCTTTCATTAATCCCATATAGGATTGATGTGTCAGAAAAAATAGTATAAATACTAGATCTAATATTTGACCTTAATATCTTAGCTCTGCTTTCTTCATGTAAAATAAGAGGCAGAACCAAGTATGACAATAATAAATCCCTATTTCTCTTGTCTGTTCCTTGATAAAAGGATTCAATTATAGGCGCGAGAATATAAGTATTATTGTGAATGCTATCTATATGGACAATTGCATTTGCCATTACTTTAGTCTCCACTTTTTATTGGCTTCAAGATCATCCATTTGTATATGCATAACACCATTTCTAAATGAAGTCTGTGTAGACTCGTAACCAGGGAAACTCGGTGGTAAAGTTAATGTGAAGTCATCATAGAAATCTTGAGATTCGAATTCTATTTCTTCACTGCACCTCCTAGATTTCTTTCTGTATAATGTATCAAAGCTATTGACCACATCATTCAGATAAGTGTCAAATCTACTTTTTGGCTCACCACTAGAAAATGAGCCATCAATTATTTTTAGAGAGCTTGCATAATCTTTACATGCAGAATTAATAACATCTGGATAAGGGATTTCATTTATTTTTTTTATAAACAAATATTCTTCATAGCTATCGGAGCTAATATTACTATTGTTAGTTGGAAATACCCTACTACCGGATGAGAATGTTTGAACGAGAAAACTCAATTCCTTACAAAAATCTTCATAAGTGATACACCATTTATCCCCTCTTGATTTTGGACTTATAATAAATCCAATGATAGAGTTGATATATATGATCTTATTTTTCTTTAAGATACCTTTACAATATAAATCACATAATTCTTTATATCTATCATTAATTAATGGAGAAGAAGATGCTATTTTGAATTTGGACAAGATTGACTTAAGTTTATGTACATCAGGGCTTTTTCTAACTCTCTCTATTTGTGAGTTTTTACTAGGTTTCTTGCCTTTCTCGCCATTATCCTTATATTTTATTATTCTTTCTTCATAGTCGTCTTTATCTTTGTTTATTATATCTTCTACTATACCGAATTTTTCATCATCTGTTTTCTTATTCCAATCGATAAACTTCGACTGTGGCCCTACTTGTTGAGTAGTAAGCAGAATGAGTTTCTCGTAGTCACTTTCGTCAAAGTCAGGTTCTAACCAATTACCTAAAGTTTTCCAAAAACATTCATCTTTATCAGTTAAGTTATCTTGGACATTTTTAACTTCAATATTTCTATCTTGATTAATTGAAATATCACCGAAAGACTCAATATGAAGTCTTTGCCCTTCTTTTAGTTTATGGCACCAGTCAACTGCTTCATAAAACTGGTAGATGAACCCCTCAGCTGCGGCGGTTGCACTGTGTTTCACTTATTCACCTATCGAATTTAACTTACTGATTAGATTATACTTTAATGCAATCAACTCGAAAAGAAGACTAACTCAAACAATTGCAACTAATCACATATTTGCTATTTTCTTAAGTTTACGCTTAATACAGTCTTGGTATTTATTCTCTTTAACTACTTAAATACATAAAGTACTCTGCTTTATAACTGCGAGTTAAATATTAAATTCCTCACACAAAAAAGGCCTCGCAATGCGAGGCCTTTGTTTTTCTATCTAT
>NZ_MAKD01000002.1:0-36317 GCF_001691235.1 Vibrio sp. ZF57
ACTACTTCTTCTTGAAGATAAAAGCGGCTTTCCCCGGAAAGCCGCGATGAACCTATTAAAAGCATTTGAAAGACTTGTAAATAAAACAACAGTGCCTACTTTAGGAGTAGGCACTGTGAAACGTGAGTTTGAATTTTTACCCTAATGTGAGCGTTGGGTAATGCGTTTAGCTTTGTTGAGGGAGAGGAGCCTCAAGCCTTGGTTTTCTTCTGATTTGAGCAAGGATGACACCTGAAATCACCATCACACCACCAATGATGTGGAACTGGTTAATCTCTTCGCCAAGCCATGTCGCGGCTAATACGATCGCTACAACCGGAAGCAAGTTCATGAACATCGCGCTTGAGTCAGCACCAATGGTGTCAATCGCTTTCACCCACATCCAAGGCGCTAAAATTGAAGCGGCAACCGCGGCGTAAGCTATCAATGGGAGCGCTTGTTGTGGTGGTAAAAGCTGTTCGCTGGTAAGCCAAAGTGGCGTAAGCATCGCGACAGCAAACAGACCCTGAATGTAAATCACCACCCAGCTACTGATTGGCATTTTCCAGCGTTTCAGTAGTACACAGTACGAAGCATAAACAAAGGCTGCAATTAGCATATAGCCATCGCCTTGAGTCAATTCTTGATGCATGAAGAATAACGGATCGCCTTTGCCTAACATCAGGGCTAAGCCTGATAGTGACAACACACCGCCAACAATACTCAAACTAGAAATCGACTTGTGCAGCAAAGGGACGCTTAAAAATACACTGACCAATGGAACCAAAGAAGTGATTAATGCCATGTTAGAGGCGGTTGTGGTTAAGCCTGCGTAGTAACCTAGAGATTGGTTCAACACCATGCCCAAAAAGCCGAGGAACGCTAATTTAGATAAGTTTGGCTTAATGACAGCCCACTGCTTCATCACTGGGCGAATACAGAAAGGCGTGAGAATTAACATCGCAAAAAACCAGCGGTAAAAACTCATTGCGCTAGGTTCTATGGTGCTTGCAGCAAGCTTGTTGACGATTGCATTGGCGCCCCAGATACAGACTGTAAAAAATGGTAATAGGTAATGCATGTGAATTCCGTGGCGAATGAGTTGGTGCGGCTAGTTTGACAGGTCGTTATACTTACAAGTATCTTTAGAAAGACATTAAGCGCGATAGGAAGACAAGTTTGAAAAAACACTCCAGAAACCTTCATCCATACTTATTAATTGATAAGGCACCATCCAACGTATTTATGAATTTTGAAGCGTTTCTTTCGAACACTGAAACCCGAGTTCATAGCCACTCATGGGGACAGGTTCAATTGATCAGTGGTGGTATATTAGAGATGGAAGCGGAAAGCACTCGATTTCTAGCGCCACCACATCTAGCGATTTGGGTACCGGCCGGGGTGATGCATTGCAGTTATAACCGTAAGCCTTTGGACTACTGTTCACTAAATATCGCCCCAGAACTCACGCAACACCTGCCAGATAAAACTAGCCTTATAAAGATCACGCCGATTGTGTCTTCTATTATCGATGATTTTCGCGATCGTGGGATCAATGTTGCGGAAACCGAGCAAGACCAAAGGCTCGTTCAGGTACTGCTTGACCAACTTGCGCAGCGTGAGGTTGAACACCACTTCTTGCCTTCAACCGATAATAAGTATCTAGCGCCTATATTGGCTTCTGTTGAAGAGAACCCAACCGATGAAGTGACGCTGAAAGATTGGGCTGAACGTGTCCACACCACGGAAAGAACCCTTTCTCGCCACTGCCAGACCGAGCTTGGAATGAGCTTTACCGAGTGGCGACTGCGAGTGCGCTACCTATACTCAATGGACTTGTTGAGAAACGGCCAATCGGTTAAAGAGGTCGCTCTTACATTGGGTTATAACCAAGCAAGCCCATTTATCACCATGTTCAAACGTTACGCGAACCAAACGCCAGAGCAGTATAAGAACCGTTTGTTGTAGCTCGGTCTTGTTGCCAAAAGAACGGATGTTTGCGCTAGTTAGTGCGTAGATAGACCACAAGTGAATAGATAGACCATAAGTGAATACGTGCAGTATGAGCTTATGGAATCGCCCCTAACAGCCCATATATTTCGCTCTGTTGTTCGGTGACATCCTCATAGTGTTGGTTCAATAGAGCACTGTTGCTGCTCACTTTGAACAGTATGTACGTTTCTCCGTCGACCTCGAACCAATTGAAGGTTCCATGCTGGTTATACGTGGTCATTGTTTTGTTTATCTTCATGAGATATACATTAGCAGCGCAAGACATGCAGACGTACATAAGCCAAAGAAAGAAAAGAAAAACCACGAGCCTAATATTGTTTTTTCTTTTCCTACCTCTTCATTACTTTGCTGCCAACCAAGTTCACGAACCTGATCCTTGGTAAGGTTTAAGTCTAGTTTCTCGATGTATCTGTTGAGTTCGTCATTGTGCACTGAGCTAAGCATGTTCTATCTCCTCTAACCATTTGATTGGTATTTTAGGGGAGCCCAGTGTTTGGTTAAATTAGATATTTTTCAACAGGCGTTAAGGTAAATAGAACATATGGAATAACAAAAAACCTCCGTGGTGGAGGTTTTGGTTGAAAGTGTTTTAGTTGATGGTTATCGCGATGTATTTGTTGTTAGATTCCACCTGTATTAATACACAATCTAATACCCAGTCAACTCCATATAGCCAGATCCGGAATGAGAACCTTTAATCATGATTGGCCCCTCCCAATAAGGAACCGACAGCGGCATTTTGGCATTTGGATTGAGTGCCGAGACGGTCAGTTCTATTTGCTGGCTTGGAATCGAAACTTGCCACTCTGTTGGGTAGTCACGCCCGTCGATTTTAGTTTGCTTGATGGCGGTTAAGCTGATGTCTTGCTGCTTAATCGCGATGCCGAAGCCATCTTGATTCATCAACCTCGCATGAGAATAGCTGGCTTTGCCTGTAGTTGAGTTTCGAAGTTGAAATACCACCAAGCTGGTTTCATCACTCAGCCTTAGCGCAAACCAATCCCAACCTTGTTGTGAGTCGAGTAAAAACTGAGAGCTCCACTCTCTGTCTATCCAACCTTTACCAGACACCTGATGCGTGATGCCATCAATGGTTACTTCGCCCGATACATCGATGAATGGTTGGCTGTAGTAATAGGAAGCCACTTTGCCATCGCTACTTTTAGTGCTGTAGCCTTGTTCGCCTTGCTTTTGATAAGGCGCGTTGTTGGTTAACTTAAGCGAGTATCCAAATTGACCCGAGTTAGCGACCAATGTAGCTGGGAACAGGTCATCGGTCGTCGACGTCCATTGCCAGTCATCAAGATAGACACGAAATGGTGAAGCGCTTACTCCTGCCAGTTCTGCTTGGTTACGTGACCACTTTTCATCGGCGTAGTGTTTGTCTTTAGTGGTGACAGCGCTGTGTGCCATGTAGATCTGCTGACTTTGCCACGTAGTTTCCTTGGTTCTATTGCTACGTTCCTGTGGTGCAGCCGCAAAGCGAAACTGTGTCCATTGCACGCCTAACGTATTGCCTTTTTCATCAATCAAGTTTGCGGTTAAATACCACCATTCATGACGAAAATCAGGGTGCGCTTGATGGTCGGCAGGGAAAGTGATGTCGATACCTTTTACTACCGGAGAAAATTGCGCTTGATCGATTGCCGTTTCATTCTCGGTTTGTGTTTCAGTACCGAGTATCGAACCCATATTTTGAGCTGATGGTTGAGTGGACTCCTCACACCCTAAAAGGAGTAAGATGCCAAGTGTGAGAACGAAAACTCTCATTGATCGATTCATCACAACACCTCACTTTGCAAGCTGGATACCACGGGTTTACTGACCAAACGCCACAGTGGGATCAAGGTCGCAATCACAGCCACTAAAATGGTGATGGTTGCGATGCTGAGTGCATCACTCCAATTCCATACGTAATTTAAGCTCCAACCAAAGGCGCGTAGGGTAACGATGTCCGTCAACACATAACCGACCATAGCGCCGAGTGGTAAAGCGATAACCAGAGTGAAGGCGACCAGAACAACGATTTGCCCGACCACCATTGCCATCAATTTTTTCTGACTAACACCGAGTGCATACAGCCTTGCAATGGCGGCTTTACGTGCATCGAGCAACATGAAACAGGCGCAGAACAACCCAATCACCGCCACCATTAATGTGACGCCATTAAGCGCCCGCGTGATGGCAAAAGTTTGTGAGAATATATCCAACGCGATCGATTTGATCTGTGCTTGATTGTAAAGCTGACCTGGGTGCAGATTGAGTTGTTGGCGTAACTGTTCGTACACCACTTGTGGGTCGCCAGAGACTTTGATTCCCAAGCTGGTGGGTAAGTCAGTAAATCCGCTTTCGATCCACAAATTAGGTGCAAGTAACACTTCGCCATTCGGTGAGCCGTAATCGTGGAAAATCGCCCCGACGATGAGCGCTTTGTCTTGGATCGCGTCGAGCTTGAGTCGGCTTCCAAGCGGCAAGCCGAGCTTCACTGCCGTAGGTTCGCTGATCGCCACGAATTCACCTTGGTAAAAGCGCGTCCAGAAATCATCAAGGTGGGATTGAAATACCATGGTTTGCTCAAGTGTGTCTTTGTCTTTGGTGCCGAGCAAAGTAGGTAAGCCCTGCAAGTTATCATCGACATAATATTGCTTATAAACGGTTTCAACATTTTCAAACTGCTCTAACGCACGTTCCACATTCGCGATTTCACCTTGGGCAGGGCTAACGTAAATATCGGCATGTAAGCGCTGTTCAAGCCATTGCTTTAACGTGGATTCAAAGCTGCCGACTAAGGTATTCATTCCGATATTGGCGGTGACAGCGAGAAGCAACGCCATCATGGCAAGGGAGAGAGGGGAAATAAGTTCACGTAGCTCAGCAAACAGATATTGTATTAACCCCGATTGGGTGCGTTTTTCGCTCCAGTTCGCTAGCACGCTTAGCGTTTTGGGCAGGTACAAAGGAATCGATACCACTAACACACCGAGCCATGCCATGGTGAAGCGATGATGTTCGCTCATCCATAAACCTGCTAACGCGAGAATAGTTAATACTGACCCGATAACAAACAGCTGATTTTCGTTAGACGTTTCCGGCGCTTGATAGAAACCGCCATGGGAAGAGAGGGGTTGTCGCACCCGCTGTTTAAAGTGTTGCCAACAAGCGACAAGCGTTGCGGCCAGCGTGAGTAGCAGTGCCTGCACTAACCATTGCCACTGCCATGTACCGGGAAGCAGTGTTGCACCATAAAGTTGCTCAAGTGTTATCGCGACGGTTGGATGCAGCCAATGGCTGAGTTGGATGCCGAGAATGAAACCAAGCGACGCGCCTAGTGTGACTAAAAGAGTCAGCTTGACTAACAGAGCTGAAAACACGATGCTTGGCGCAATGCCGGCTTGTTGAATTTGCACCAATAGCCGATTACGCTTCAGTAAACTGTACTTCACACCATTGTAAGCGATGAATAGGCCAACCAAAAACGCCAACAGACTCATGGCGGTGAGATTGAGGTGAAAGCTATCGGTAATTGAACCCAGATCCGTACTTTGGTTGTTGGAAATCCATCGTCCTTGCTCGCCAATAAGGCTTTGCCATTTATCCTGAGGATTGCTCTTAGTGTCGCTCTTAGTGTCAAAAATAGCGATGTAGCTCAGTTGCCCTTGCTTGTTAAGCAGTTGCTGAGCGAACCCAATATCCATCAACATTCGGCTACCTAGCTGCCATTCATCTGGTAGCACTACCACTTGAGTGAGCACTTCATCCAAAGTGAGTGTGTCTACTCCTCCCAAGTTCTGGTGTTGCGACTGGCTCATCATCACAATGGGTTCACCCGCTAAGAGTTGCGGCAAAGGTAAGGCATTGTCGAACAGGGAAATGTTTGGTTCTTTGGTTTGAGTGTTGCTTTGTTCGTCGACGCGAGCGTGACGAGATCTTGAAGTGAGGGCGGCGATCAACTCACTGCCTTGAACTGACCAACGTCGACCTTGCTCGTCTCTTACTCGCCCTTCTATAACAGGTAGCGCTGCGCTTAATCCACTTTGTCTTAAGCTGAAGTAGAGCGATTCCGGCAAATAGTTTTGCCCTGCTGGTGGAATGATAAGGTTCTGCGCTTGAGCGCTAAGTTGCTCGGTCGATTCTGCATAACTGCGCTTGGCATTGAGGTTGATGGCTTGCACTGCGACAAACAAGGTGACCGCTAACACAATGCCGATCAGAATCGCTGCGGCTTGCAATGGTGATTGACGATAGTGCGCCGCGAATAGATTCAGAGTCAGTTTGGTATGGGTGAGCTGGTTCTGAGCGAAGCCAGTTTGCTTCATTGGATTACTCACAACGCTGCTGCTCTTGGGGTTAGATCGGCGTTCCTTAAACAACCATCATCTAACACCAATTTTGTCTGCATAAAGCTGGCGCATTCTGGGCTGTGCGTAACCAAAAGCACCGCAGTGTTGCCTTGTGTGGTGATTTCACTCAGCAGCTTCATAACCTCTAACCCTGCTTTGTGGTCAAGGTTGCCAGTGGGCTCGTCGGCAAGTAATAGTTTGGGTTTATGGGCTAGCGCACGCGCTATTGCGACTCGTTGTTGCTGACCGCCAGAGAGTGCGGATACATGTCTTTCGAGTAGCTCGCTGATGCCTAATGCGTCAACTAAATAGTCACACCAGTCGCCCCATTTTTGTTGATTTAAATGGAGAGGGAAGGCGATGTTCTGTTTTACGTTGAGTGGGGTTAACAAGTTGAACTGTTGAAAGACAACGCCCAAATTTTGATGGCGGAATCGGCTCCACTGTGGATCTCTCCAATCTGATGTGTTCTCGCCATCAAGCCACAATTCTCCACCGGATAGAGGTTCAAACCCCGCAATGATGTTAAGCAGAGTACTCTTTCCACTGCCACTCGCCCCTGTCAAAGCCACGCTTGCCCCTGTTGCCAAAGCGAAGTCGACATTTTCCAACACGCTATGAGTGTCTTTACCATCAACAAAGCTTTTGCTGGCATGTGTGAGTGTGACAATTGGGCTTTCCATTTCCTTTCCTTATAACCAAAACCTACCATCAAAAGGTGTCGTTACTTGTGGCAATTACTGAAGCGACAAGCTCTATAAAACTGTAGACAACAATTTGAAAAAGAAAGCGATTTATATCGAATAATTAATAACTTGTACTGCGAAAAGAGAGAAATAGATCAGTGTGAGGAGGAATACAGGTGTTTGTGGGAGCTTAGAGTCACCTCAGAGGCTTTCGAATTTATCGTCAGACGGTTCGTGACCACGTTTAAGTGCAATAAATCATGGTTTAACGTGTTAAAGGTTTTCTTTATGAAAGTGTGTTGGGGGAGGGGGATAGTGCTGTTTCTCTAACTTGTTAATGCCCCCAAGTTTCTTAGAGTATTAATTCTCTTTTTTTTACCCACTTTAGTTAGCCAAGTTCAACTAATCATTGTTTCATGTTTACTTGGTGGATTCTTATTACTGTCTCTATGCAGACATTTCGTGTCCTCCCCTCTCCTGAGTTATACGCTTTGGTCTAAATAGGCAAGTATTCGCAATATCATTCAATCTATGTAAGTGGTGATTACAAGCTGTTCTAACAATTATAATTCCTTATTAATGAATGACTGTTTTTATAAGTTTCGGGCATTTGTGTTTAATAGTCCACAATATCAGTCACAAATCGGTCAATAACGGGCTTGATGGCGATTTCGTCACAGTTTTGCCATTTTTTCATTGGTAAATTAATAATCAAGCAAGCGGGAGACCATTATGAGAAGCCTACAAATTGTTGAACTAATAAATGATCAAAGAAGTGCAACCGTCGAAGAAATAGCAGAAGCCTTTAATGTTTCTGTGGAAACCATTCGTCGAGATTTAAAAAAGCTTGATGAATCGGGCGCACTTAAAAGAGTTCATGGTGGGGCTATTAGTGTTCAAGAAATTGATGAAGGTCTTTCTTTTCATGCGCGTTCTAAGGACTATATAGAAGAAAAGGAATTACTGGTAAGCAAAGCGTTAGATTATATTAAAGAAGAAATGGTAATAGGTTTAGACGCAAGTTCATCGAGTTGGTGTCTCGCTCGAGAGATTCCAAATATCAGTTGCACTATTATTACCAATTCTCTTCAGAATGTTATTGCCCTTGAAGGTAAAAGTAATATTAATGTAATTTGTACTGGTGGCAGTTATTCCGAGAAGTACAGTAGTTTCTATGGTCCACTAGCAGTGGAGACACTGGCTAATATGTCTTTGGACGTCTGCTTCTTTTCCTGCGTTGGGTTTGATTATGACTCAGGAGTTTGGGATTCAAATGAATATAACTATCAAATAAAAAGAAGTTTTATCGATATATCTGATCAAGTTATTCTAATTGCCGATAAATCTAAATACAAAAAAAGAAGTCTTCTTAAAATATGTGATAACGAATCGGTAGATGTAGTAATAACTGATTTGTAATAACGTGAAATAAAATAAACTTTAAAATAAAAATAAATAATTTAATTAATAAATAAGGATATCTTATGAATGATACTCTCAATATAAGTTCGTCTGAAACACAGAGGAATAATAAAGTAGAGGTAATACCAAAGGAAATTAAATTTGCTTTTTGGCTACTATGTTGTTGTTTTGTCATGTGGGGTTTGGCAAACAACATGACTGATGTACTTATTGCACAGTTTCGAAAAGTATTTACTTTAACCGATATGCAATCCGGTTTGGTACAAACGGCTTTCTATGGCGCTTATTTTTGTTTGGCTCTTCCCGCTGCGCTTTTCATACAGCGATACAGTTATAAAGCCGGAGTGCTTTTGGGCCTTGGATTGTTTGCAACCGGCGCACTGCTATTTTATCCCGCCGCGCAAGCAATGGAATATTTACCTTTCTTGCTGGCATTATTTGTTCTAGCTGGCGGTCTCTCCATTCTAGAAACAAGTGCCAACCCATACATATTAGCGATGGGTCCTGAAGAAACCGCAACTCGACGTCTAAATATTGCTCAAGCTTGTAACCCTATTGGTTCGATCACTGGGGTGTTAATTGGCAAATTTTACATCTTATCGCAACTAAACCCTGCAACGGATAGTGAACGTGCGGCCATGGCTGCTGACGAACTAGCGAAAATTCAATCTGACGAACTGTACGCAGTAATGATGCCCTATATGGGCGTAGCAGTTGTTATTGCTTTAATTTGGCTATTGATTCTTAAAACTAAGATGCCGGCCGCAAAGGACACAAGTACTACCGGTGAGTCTACATTTGGTCAGGCGTACCGCCGTATTGTCAAGCGAAGCCACTTCACCAAAGGCGTGTTAGCTCAGTTTTTCTATGTCGGTGCGCAAATTGGTTGTTGGTCATGGACTATTCGTTACGTGATGCAAGAAGTCGGCGGTACAGAAGCAGAAGCATCAACATACCTACTGACATCTATTGTGATTTTCTCTGTCATGCGCTGGGTTTGTGTCGCGCTGATGAAACACATTGAACCACAAAAACTACTTGCTGCTTTGGCTGCGATCGCTGCGATTTTAGTCGCTGTAATCATGGTAGTGGGTGGGTTAGCAGGAGCTTATGCACTAGTCGGTGTGTCTGCATGTATGTCTCTGATGTTCCCGACTATTTTTGGGCTATCACTGAGAGATTTAGGGTCTGATTCAAAGTTTGGTGGAAGCTTCTTAATCATGGCAATCCTGGGTGGTGCACTGCTAACCGCCATCATGGGGCAAATCTCAGATGCAGCAGGCATTGGTGCCGCATTTGTTATCCCATTCATTGGCTTCGTTTACCTAGTGTACTACGGCGCAAAAGGTTACCAAGTTAAGTAAAGAATTATCCACAGGGGCAGCATTAACCTGCCCGCTGAATTAAAGAAATAATAAGGAACATCAATGATGTCACAGTTAGTTAAAATCGGTATTCGTCCTACCATCGACGGTCGTCAAATGGGTGTACGCGAATCTCTTGAAGATCAAACTATGGGAATGGCTCAGCGCGCAGCTCATTTTATTCAAGAGAATATTCGCCATGCTAGCGGAGAGAAAGTGGAGTGTGTCCTTGCCGACTCTTGTATTGGTGGTGTAGCAGAATCTGCTGCGACGGCTGACAAATTTAAACGTGAAAATGTGGGCCTTGTACTGACAGTAACACCGTGTTGGTGTTATGGCACAGAAACCATTGATATGGACCCGCATACACCAAAAGCCATCTGGGGTTTCAATGGTACTGAGCGTCCAGGTGCAGTATACCTAGCCGCCGCGATGGCAGGCCACTCACAAGTGGGTTTACCGGCATTCTCAATTTACGGCAAAGAAGTGCAAGACGCAGGAGACGAGTCAATCCCAAGTGACGTACAGGACAAGATTCTTCGCTTCTGCCGTGCAGGTTTAGCCGTCGCGTCAATGCGCGGTAAATCTTATCTCTCGATGGGCTCTGTATCTATGGGCATCGCGGGCTCTGTGGTTAACCCTGAGTTCTTCCAGAAGTATCTGGGCATGCGTAATGAATATGTCGATATGACAGAAATCAAACGCCGTTTGGATCGAGAAGTCTATGACAAGAAAGAGTTTGAACTGGCACGTGCTTGGGCACGAGACTGGTGTAAAGAAGGTAAAGATTATAACGGCACCCCTTTCACCGAAGAGCGTAAAGCAGAGGATTGGGATACCGTCATTAAGATGACCATGATCATGCGCGATTTGATGCAAGGCAACCCAAAACTTGCAGAGCTAGGCTTTGGTGAAGAATCGCTAGGACACAATGCTATTCTGGCTGGCTTCCAAGGTCAGCGTCATTGGACCGATCATTTGCCCAATGGCGATTTTTCAGAGGCCATCTTGAACTCCTCATTTGATTGGAACGGCATTCGTGAACCAATCTGTGTGGCAACAGAAAACGACGCGTTGAACGGCGTAAATATGATGTTTGGTAAGCTACTGACGAGTGAGGCTCAGGTTTTCCATGATGTTCGTACCTACTGGTCTGAAGATGCGGTAGAGCGTGTGACAGGGACCCGCCCAGATTCCGGTTTCTTGCACCTGGTTAACTCTGGCTCAGCAGCGCTCGATGGGGCAGGTAAAGCGAGAACAGCTGATGGTAAGCCGGCGATGAAACCGCACTGGGAACTGACACAAGCCGACGTTGAAGCGTCTCTAAATGCAACGAAATGGTGCCCAGCCATTGAAGAATACTTCCGTGGGGGCGGCTTCTCGTCTCAGTTCCTAACTGAAGGTGGCATGCCATTTACTATGCATCGAATCAACATTATCTCGGGTATTGGTCCAGTGCTGCAAATTGCTGAGGGGCACTCTATCGAACTGCCAGAAGATGTTCATAATACCCTAAATGAGCGCACTAACGCGACTTGGCCAACGACCTGGTTCGTCCCTCGCTTGACTGGCCAAGGCGCATTTAAATCGGTTTATGACGTTATGGAAAACTGGGGCGCTAACCACTGTGTTATCACTTCAGGCCACGTTGGCGGCGATTTAATCTCTCTCGCTGCAATGCTGCGTATTCCGGTATCGATGCATAACGTGGATAGCCAAGACATCTTTCGTCCGCATACTTGGTCTGCATTTGGTCAGGATGTTGAGGGACAGGACTATCGCGCTTGTCAGAACTTCGGCCCTATCTATAAGTAATTCAATAGGTAACTAATTTTGCCTGCCCCAACTTGGGGTAGGCCTTAAAGGGGTGAGTTATGTCGATTGCTATTATTCTTGATTGCGGAGCCACCAACGTCCGCTCTATTGCGATTAACCAGCAAGGTGAAATTGTTGCGTCGCACTATATTGCTAATGAAACGCTACAGAATGGCACTAAACATGTTTGGGATTTTCAACAGATTTGGAAAAAGCTTGTTGAGTGTTCAAAGCAGGTAACGGCTCAAATTAATTCGACGGATATTGTTGCCGTTTCTGTCACTACCTTTGGAGTGGACGGGGCGCCCTTCGATAAAGATGGAAAGCAGATCTATCCCATTATTTCTTGGAAATGTGCTCGTACCGCGCCTGTGATGAGCCAGATCTCGCAAGATATTGACCGCGATGAACTGTATTTGACCAACGGCATCGGGGATTATTCGTTCAATACCTTATTCAAGCTTAAGTGGTTGAAAGACAACGAACCAAAAGTCTATAGCAATATGGATAAGTGGGTGTTTATTTCGTCGATGTTGACACAAAAGCTGACGGGCGAATTAACAACCGATCGAACGATGGCTGGCACGTCGATGATGACGGACCTAGACAGCGGTGACTGGAATGAAGGGGTATTACAGTACCTAGAGCTGACGAAGGCGCACTTTCCTCCCATGGTTGAAGCGGGCGAAATAGTGGGTTGTTTAAAAGACGATGTCGCCTTCCTGCTTGGCATTCCAAACAGAGTTCCAGTGATTTCAGCAGGTCACGACACTCAGTTTGCTTTGTTCGGCTCTGGTGCCAAAGAGAATCAGTCTTTCTTAAGCTCAGGGACTTGGGAGATCTTGATGGCTCGTTCGCCACGTCCTCAGTTAAAACCTGACTATCTCAAAGAGGGCATGACAACAGAGCTTGATGCTAAAAATGATTTGTTTAACCCAGCAATCCAATGGCTCTCTAGTGCAGTAATGGAATGGGTCGCCAACACCTACTTTACGGATATTGCCGAGAGCAGCAGTAAATACGCGGTGATGGTTTCGGAAGGGGAAGCGGCCCCTATCGGTGCAAATGGCGTTAGGTTCGATCCATCCTTTTTACTTGGTGGTGACGGTAAAGGAAATGGTGCGATTACTGGCCTGTCCATTAATGCCACAAGGGGCGAGATATACCGCGCCGCTCTAGAAGGACTGGCCTTCAAACTCAAGAGCAGTCTGCACTATCTTTCCACGACTTGTCGCTTAAATACCGAGTGTTTAATGGTGGTGGGTGGTGGGTCTAAAAATAGACTGTGGAACCAAATAAGAGCTGACGTTGTTGGCATCCCTATCCATGTGGTTGAACAGCCTGAAGCCACAGTGACGGGGGCAGCGATGTATGCCTTTGCAGGGGCTGGGGTATTTATTGATGCCAATCATGCCCAAGAAAATATGAAGCCTGCTTACCAAGTCATCACCCCGTCTGAGAGCCGTGAACAATACGCCCAGTTATTGGAGGAAATACACAATGCTTAAAGGAATCCATCCGGCAATAAGCCCAGAACTGCTTGCCGTATTAAGTCGAATGGGGCATGGCGATGAAATTCTGTTTGCCGACGCCCATTTTCCTGCGGAGACGTTTGGATCGCATGTGGTGCTAAGAGCCGATGGCGTGAATATCGATACGCTGTTAGAGGGCACAATACCGCTATTTGAGCTCGACGTGTACTGCCAAAGCCCGCTGATCATGATGCAAGCAGTAGAGGGTGACCAGCTCGACCCAACAGTTGAATCGAAATACATGGCGGCAATCACAAAGACCACGAAAGACAAGCCTGCATTAGAACACATGGATCGTTTTGATTTTTACGACCGCGCCGAAAAATGCTTTGCAGTTGTACTGACGGGCGAAACCGCTAAATACGGAAACATCATTTTAAAGAAAGGCGTAACGCCAGCTTAAGGAAGTAATACGATGACAATAACAAGAAATGAACTAGCACAAGACATTATCGATACATGCTTAGAGATGACTAAGCTGGGATTAAACCAAGGCACCGCAGGTAATGTCTCGGTGCGCTATGAAGGTGGTTTATTGATCACTCCAACGGGTATTGAATATGAGAATCTGACACCGGAAAAGATCGTTTTTGTAAGCGAATCCGGAGAATTTGAGGAAGGCAAAATTCCATCAAGCGAATGGGCTTTCCACCTAACCTGCTACCAAGCGAGAGAGGATTGCCATGCCGTTGTTCACAACCACGCCATTAACGCGACAGCAGTGTCTATACTCAATCGTCCAATCCAGGCGATCCACTATATGGTTGCAGCATCGGGCGCGGCAGAAATACCTTGTGTACCTTATGCTACCTTTGGCTCTCCTAAGTTGGCTGATTATGTAGATGCTGGCATTCGTCAAAGTAAATCTATTCTTCTTCAACATCATGGCATGATCACCGTTGGTGAAAATCTGAAGAAAGCATTGTGGTTAGCACATGAAACCGAGGTATTGGCTGAGCTTTATCTCAAGTGTGCAGCGATTCAGCCAGACGTTCCAGTGCTTCCAAACCAAGAGATGGATCATGTACTCGATAAGTTCAAGACGTATGGATTGCGAGTTGAGAAGTAATTGATATCGGCCCGATCCGTCGGGCTCTTACCGTAAAGGAATGACTATGGTGTTTGCATTAAATTTACCAAAACTATCATTATCCGGCGTAGGTGCGGTGGCAGAATCTGTTGCAGTGTTGGACTGTCGACCCGTAAAAAAAGCAATGATAGTGACAGATAAAAACCTTATTGAATTGGGGATATTAGATTCTCTTTATTGTGCACTCGATGATAAAGGGTTCGATTATGTCACCTTTGATAAGGTCACCCCTAACCCGACCGTTAGTTTGGTTAATCAAGGTGCTGAGTTTTACCAACAGAGCGGGTGCGATTGTTTGATTGCGGTTGGTGGCGGTAGCCCTATTGATTGTGCGAAAGCGATTCGTATTGTCACATCAAATGAAGGCGAAATCACCGATTATAATGGGGTCGGCCTGGTTAAGAATAGCGGTGCGTTCTTTATTGCTATTAATACAACGGCGGGAACAGCGGCGGAGATGACGTCCAATTCGGTGATTACCGATGAGAAGAATCTCGTTAAGATGGTGATCGTCGACACCAAACAGATTCCAGATGTTGCGGTTAACGACCCATCATTGATGGTTGGTTTGCCTGCCTCTGTTACCGCTGCAACGGGTATGGATGCGCTGACCCATGCCATTGAGTCGGTTGTGACTCCTGGCGCCCATCGTTTAACACTTCCGACCGCACTCGAGGCGGTTAAGCTAATTGCCAAATGGCTGCCTATGGCAGTAAAGGATGGAGCGAACATAGAAGCTCGGTCGGCACTTGCTGATGCGCAATTTTTAGCGGGGATGTCGTTCAACTCAGCCGGATTAGGCGCGGTTCATGCGTTGTCACATCAGCCTTCGGCAACACACAACCTAGCGCATGGCGTTTGTAATGCTATCTTGCTGCCTGTGGTGAGCGCATTCAATGCTCAAACGATTCCAAGTGCGTTTAGGGAAGTAGCTGAAGCGATGGGTGGGGATACGTCTCAGTTAGACGACACTAATGCAGCCCTATTAGCGGTGGACCTGATTTGCACGTTGTCTCGTGAAGTGGGTATCCCTTCTGGGCTGGCTCATCTTGGGGTTAAGCATGCGGATATTGATGGTTGGGTTCAAAAAGCCATGGATGATGTTTGTATGGGAGGCAACCCAAGAACGTTGACCAGTGAAGACGTTTATCACCTTTACGAGTTGGCGTTATAGCAACCGTGTAGTGGTACTGTAGTGGCTGAGTGAATTTGGCCACTTGATTGGAGGTTTGCAATACTTGAAGTGATTCATAAATCACTAATTTAGGAAACTCGCTGAGAAGATTTTGTCCAACTATGAGTTGGCCTTTGCAGATCATTCATCCAATATTAACCGTTTTACTCAGTACAGATGTGGTGTTGGAAAATGGGAACAAAAACGACCTAACCACGCTCTAAGCGTCGTTAAGTCGTTATTGGTTTGAGGTCAGGGATTAATTGAGCGCTTCAATCAGAGTGATTTCGCGTTTGATCTGCTTACTCTCTTGCTCAGTTGCTTGCGCCAGTTTCTTTTCGCGTGTGGTTATGGCAGCTTGTTTCGCTTCGTCAGATTTGAACATCAGTTCTTTTACGTTGATAGAAGCGATGTTTGTGTAGCGGCCATCGTCACTGGTTGGGATTGATATGGTTTTATCATTAATCAATGACTTCACTATCTCTCGTTGTTCATTGTAACGACTCTCTAAACCAGAAAGTGCCCAACGTTGCTGAGGTTTACCTTCATACTGACCGTTCTTTTCTTCTTTAAGATACTTGATAGTCATGTTACGGATCGTGCCTGCTTCTTCTCCATACTCTGCTTCCGTATCAAAGAGTACAGGGAACGATTCGCCTTCTAGCACGCCGCCTTTCTTGGTTAGATGACCCATTCGATAGCTATTCATACCAATACGGATTTCTGTTTGATCTGTAACCGGAGTGCCATCTGCAAACGCGAGGTTGGTAATGCGTGTACCTGCAGGCTGAGTAAGGTCGATGGTATAAGCCACGCCCGCGAAGAAGTCATTGGTCGAGTATTTTGATGCTCTGCGTTCAGGGTTAAAGCTGTAGGTTACATCGCCAGGTTGTACTGAGTTGAAGTAGCCCGCAGACCATTCCATGTAGGTTCTCAGCTCTTTGCCTGTCATCTGGTAGACAGTGATTTCGCCACCTGCGTATTGGTAGTTGTACGCGATGTCTTTGGCTTTGATTGGGCCAACATCGAGCTCGGCATTGTCGTTGTCTATTTGAAGTGCGATGACATTGGCTTTAGGTGCATAGAAGAAGCTCGCTTCTTGGAATAGCGCACTGATGCCTGTGTCTTGAACATGGACTTGAGGGATACCGCGGATTTCGTTTTCTGGGACTAAATCAACGCCGGTAAGTTGAGCGACAGGTCTGTTCGCCATTTCTCGGAGTTGTTTGTGGTAAGGCTGGTATAACTCGTCCATATTCTCATCAGAGTCGATACCTTTAATTTTATAGGTGAAGCTGTCTTTGTTGACGAGAGTGAATGTGCCATCGCGCTCTTCAAATTGAAGATCGATACGAGATAGGGCGCGGCCATATCTGTCGGGTTCAGTAATAATAACGCCATTTACAACGGCTTTATCGATGCGAGTGTGCATGTGGCCAGCGACGATGGCATCAAGCTCTGGGTTTGCATTGGCAATGTCGGTGACACCGGTGTCGGCAATGTCATTCTCGTTCTCAATTCCCATATGGGCAACCAATATGATGGCATCCACTTTATCATCAATCTCTTTGACGATTTTCTTCACTTCCAAGGTTGGATTAGTGAAAGTGACGCCTTCTAAACGGTTGGTACCTTGCGCAAAGACCTCCGTCATTGGGGTATCCATTCCGATCACGCCGATCTTAATGCCACCGCGTTCTAGGATGGTGTAACCAGGCAGGAATGGGTTTCCGTTTTTGTTCTTGATGTTGCCACCGAGAGACTGCCCTTTAAATTGGGTAACGGCCCTGTTGAGGGTTTTGAGGCCAAAGTCGAATTCGTGGTTACCTAAAACCCACACATCGTATTTCATGTGATTAAAGCCAAGCATCATTGGATCAACGGGCTCGTCTTTGAAGGTTTCTACGAAGTTGCCTTGGATGGTATCGCCAGCGTCGACAAGGATAATGTTAGATTGCTCTTTGCGGATCTCACCAACTTTGGTCGCGATTTGGCTCAAGCTACCACGAGTGTTGAGTTTATCTGCCGCGTAATCCCACGCCATAAAATGACCGTGGATATCTGAAGTACCCAGTATCGTGACATCGTGTATATCGCCATCAGCTGCAAAGGTGGGAAAGGCTAGAGAGAGTAGGATGGCGCTTGATAGTATGTGTCTTTTCATAAGTATGTTCACATCGTGGTTTTAAGTATGACGCTACCATATAGAATCGAGGTTATCTTATGGGTGATCAGTATCATATTTCTAATGATATAACTAATTGATGTTTCAAATAAATGTGATTCATGACCATCTCGTAACCAATTAAGTTATGGAGAAATGCACCACAACTCTTCGCTATCTTTTCAATCTTCGATTTCTTTAATCAAACTTCCTAAGCGATGGTGTATTAACAAGCACGCTTGTAAGCTGTTGAACGTCTTGCCTGTTGAAATAAACAAGGTATATATCGTCCAACTCTCACTTACTGTGGCAGTAAGATGATCTTGCCCTCTAGGCGTGTGGTTTTCGATTCAATGAGATCAATCGCGGTTTGCACTTCATCGAATGGTAGATAGCGGTCAACGTCGAGCTGAATGTCGTTTGTGATGAAGTGATCTAGCATGGTCGTGAACTTATCACGGCGAACATCTTTACCTTCTGCTTCCTCCCAATAACGCAAGAAGAAGGTGCTGAAATCGATGTGTTGGTTTTTCGCGTACTCAAAGAAGCGTGGCTCGTAAAAATCCAACGACAGCGTCCCATAGTTGATAAAGCGCCCGTTGTTGCCAAGGGTGTGAACAAGATCGGTTCCGGGTGAGCCGCCAATCGCATCAAAGGCAACGGTTGGCATAGGCAAGCCTAATGCCTTAATTTGAGAAACTAGATCAGCGTTCGCATCTATCACCCAACAGGAAGTGGCAGGGTATTGTGTCTGCTGTGATGTAACGACAATGATGTTGAAGCCGAGTGATGCTGATAACTGGGAGAAGATCTTACCGATGGCTGAACTGCCCGCGTTGATGATCAACACATCCTCTTGGGTCAGCTTGGCTATTTCTGTCGTTAGCACCCATGCGGTTAGCGCATTAATGTACAACTGACAGGCGTAGCCATTGTCTAAATGTTGAGGAATTTGGAACAGATCATCTGGTGATACATCGACATAGTTCTGCCATGTTCCACTGGTTGCCACAAGCACTCGTTGATTCACTATAAACTCAGCACTGCTGGATTCTACAATCCTTCCTACCGCTTCAAATCCCGGTACTCTCGGCGGCTGATGGCTATGTTTGTATTGGCCCACACCATAAATCGACAACAGATCACTAGGGTTGATGTTAGTCGCTTCAATTTGTACGCGAACTTTATCTTTGTCTAGTACCCCTAAAGCGACATGTTCTAACTTGAGAGATTCTTTTGGCTGACCGAAACGGAACTGGCTAATTCGGGTATTTTGCTTAGTGTCAGTCATAGTTTGGGCACCTTTATGGATTATGAGTACTGCATTGATTTTAAGTGTAGCGTGTTCATAAACAACCTTGGGTCGCTAATATTGCTTAACATAGCTGGCGTCGGTAAACAGTCGTCATCAACGTAGTCGACATAGTCTGCCGCCGAATCGAAGATCAAAATATCCAAAGCCAAACGATCCAAGCCATATCGGCCTCGGTGGATCATATCCGCTGAAAACACCAATAAGTCACCTGCGGCTAACGGTATCTGCTTACCACCAGAGATGTCATCGCTGCTCACTTTGCCGTTTTCTTCTTGGCGAACATTGTACTCTTCTTCGTTATCCCAACGTTTGTGCGTGCCGGGGATAAGTTCCATGCCGGGCTCATCAAAAAGGGGCACTCGCAGATGCAATACTTGGGTTTCCATGATGACTTTCATCTGGTCATCAATGTCGTAGTCGTATTGACAGTCACGATGCCAGAAGTCTTTTTGCTGCGGGTTTACTGGGTTGAAAAACAGCTGTGTATTCATGAATGCCGGCTTGTTCGGAATCACCGCATCAACCACATCCATCACTTGTTTCGAGCTGATGAAGTCGAAAAGCACGCTTCTATCGTCGGCAGGCAAATACTCGCTTCCCGTAATTAAAGACGAGTTAAATGCTTCTTCTTTATAGAATTCTTCGTTGTCTGCTTTCCATGATTCATGGAATTTCAGCACGACTTTTCTAAGCGATGTAATTTGAGCTTCATCGAAATAATTTCTGATAACAAAGTAACCATGTTCGTCGTAACGGTCACTTAATTGTTGGCTGTTTTCTACCACTGATTACCTTCGTTCATTCTTTTCTGTGTAATAACCACAGATTTCTTGGGCGCATAATGCCAGACAGTCGTCATTCAACCAAGTAACGTGTGCAGAAGCTTGTAGATTCCGTGATGCTATGAAGCCATATGGGGGACGACTTTTACATGTCTATCCATGTCATGGACTCATGCGATACAGATCTCCCCATATGTGACACATCCCCTATTTTACAAAGTGTAATGATTCATATAGTGAATAAATTTATTGTTTAGATAATTATTGACCATATTGTGATTTAATTGGCTTAGGGAAGATAGAAAATCATGGATGGTTTTTCGCTGGATATGAGAACACTTAATTTTATTATTATTTTGTTCTCTTTCATTTACTGCATTGGCTTGTTGCTGTTCCAATTTACCCAACAGTCCATTAAAGGGCTTTCAATTTTTTCCATTTCAATATTTGTTATCGGAAGTGGGCCGTTGATGTTGAGCCTAAGAGGGGAACTCCCTGATTGGATCACTGTTATTGGCTCCAACATGGTCATTGCGCTTGGCTTTCATCTCGCTTTGTATAGCTTGTGCCTGTTTCGAGAATATTCCCTAAAATGCACCTACCTCAGCAGTCTGATGATGTTGGCTCTTTTGCTAGGTTTTATTCACTTCACGTACTATGAACCTTCCATCAAAGCTCGAATTATTCTCATTAGTTTATATTTGGCCTTTGTTACTCTTTGCACTGCCTTTGTGGTGTTAAAGGGTCAACGTGATGACTTGACCCTAGCAACTCGAATGATGGCCTTATCATTTTTGATATATGGTGGGTTTATGGTTTTCCGAGTACTGGTGACGCTATTTTCAACTGAGCTTCAGGATTTCATGGCAGCCGCACTCATTCATCAACTTGCCTTTTTAATGAGTATTGTTCTTATCGTGTCGATGAGCTTCACAATGCTCTGGTTGATTAATGCAAGGTTGCTTAGGTCTATTCACGAGCTGTCTTACAGCGACCCTTTAACGGCACTTGGAAACCGCAGAGCATTAGATGAGATGGTTCCAGTTATCATGAAGCAGGCGGAAACTGCACCTGTTAGTGCCATTATGATGGATATTGATAATTTTAAGTCGATCAATGACCAACACGGACACATTGTAGGTGACCTCGTGATCAAGTCTTTTGCTGAAATGGTTCAAAGTGCGATAAAAACATCGCCTAAAGCCAGTGCGTTTCGTTTTGGCGGAGACGAGATAATGATTTTATTGCCTAATGTCGATTTCCAACAAGCTCAGGTTATTGCCTGCAAGTTACGATTGTCTATTTCAGAGGTATCAGCAGTACAAGAACATGAGATGTTTCTGACATCGAGTTTTGGTGTTGCTCAGCTTCACCCGCATGAGAGTTGGAATGGGTTTATTAGCCGAGCCGACAAAGCGTTATATCAAGCGAAAACAAACGGTCGCAATATGACTTCAATTTGTCCTAGTCATATTAACGAGCTCGTCACTGCCACATAACCAATACTGCTGCGATAGAAAGCAAGATGAGCGCAAGAATGTCTTTGCGCGCGATGCTTTGCCCTAACCAGAAATAGGATATCAACACCATGAAGATCACTTCGACTTGCCCGAGTGTCTTTACGTACGGCACGGCTTGAAGCGACATCGCGCTAAACCAACCCAGAGAACCGATAACACTCGCTAGGCTTGTCATTACGACCAGTTTCGACTTCTTGAATATCAGGCGCAGCGTGTCGCGTTCTCTGAAAAAGAGATACGTACAGATAATCACTGTCTGAAGGGAAATGACGAGGAACAGCACCCAAGCAGCGCTATGAGGGAAGGGCAACCCTATGCTCAAACTTGCTTCCCGTACCCAAAGAGACGTTAAAGCAAAGGCGGTGCTACACGCCATACCTAATAAGAACACTTTCGGGGACAAGCTTCGCCAGCCAGAAGCGCTACTCATGATTAGCACGCCTAAAGTACCAATAAGTACGCCGACCCAACCTGTTAGTGTCAAAGCAGTACCAAAAAACAATACGGATAGCACAGCAGATACGGGGGCTTCACACTTGGCTAAGCCTGCGCCTATCGCATAGTTTTCTAGCTTGAACAGCATCACCATTAAGCCGGTCGCGAGGATCTGCATGATGGCGGCAGCAACAATATAGAAAACAAACTCACCCGAAAAATCCGGTGCGGAGACTGGCTGCCATTGATAGAGGGTGTAGAGGTAAATAAGGGCGATTGGGCCAGCCCAAATAAAACGCGCCAACGTCACGCCAGCCACGCTCATGGTGCCACTTAATTTACTTTGAAAGGCATTGCGCCAAGATTGGCTAAAGGCAGCAAGGAGAGTAAAGGCTATCCAACTAAAAGACATGACGCGTCCATGTGTTATGTAATTTGCTGATTATATTAACAAATAAAACCAATATAAGAAGCGACTTGTTCTTTTAATAAGCAATAGTCAGTTGCGTGAATCGCTCGGTTTTGAAGAATATTCGGTCTTTAAAACTTGCGCTGTAAACCTTAACGGCTTCATTTACTTGTCACTCGACATCAATCGATTGTTTAGAAAATCGCTTCTTTTCTGTTCTTGAAGTAGAACAGCGCGCTGATCAAAACGAACAGTAAGGTGAAGTAATAGAAAAAAGAAGACAGTGAGGCCAAGAAGGCAAGGTTCTGTTCTATTTCTTGTTCGGTGTAGCCCTGAGACACCAACTTATAGTAGTAAGCGTACAAGATACCGATCAGACCGTATCCGAGGTTAAACATCAGCCCTTTAAAACTGAGGACCGTGGCTCTGTTGTGCGATTCGGTCTTTTTATTCAGGTGGTAGCTGATGAAAATGTTCATCGTCATGATGATAAAGATTAATACCAGTGCCGGAATGACTCCGTAAATCGACCAACCTAAACTGATCCAGTAATAAGTCGCCATGCTTGCCAATCCCATAACCACAATGAAGGTTTTAGCCTCCATACTCTCTCCTAATCTTCGGCTTTGTCCTGCCAATATAATCTTAAGCAAGCTGATACCCGCACCAATAAAACCAAAGTAGATAATTGGAATATCAATCGCCAGATAGTATTGGCTGTTCATGGTTAGGAACATGCGTGAGGTGTGTTCGAATAGGCTGTAGTAGAGCAAGATGAACAGCACGTAAGGCGTAGCGAATACCCATTTACCTGCATCGATCGTCAATTTAAGACTTGAGATGGTGGTTGCCAATTTGCTTTGACCGCTTGGCATCACCTTCTTTTCTTCGCGCATATTAATCGCGGCATAGATAGCGATCATCGCTACAAATAGGGTGGCGAACACAGGAATACGCATCAGATCTTTGGTGCTTTCTGGTTCGGCTAGTCCAAGGAAATGAAAGATGTTCGTCATAAAATTCACGTCGTACATCGCCGCACCAATTAGTGTGACAAAGATACCGACCGTTGAGGCGACACGAAGCTGGATTTGCAGCACTCGAGGCCACAACTCTTCATTGCCTTGTTCTTTTAAGGTGTCGTAAGCCAATGCCTCGTCAGCACCGCTGGCCAGTGCCATCGCTAAGCCACTGAGAATCCGGTTAATCAGAAAAACAATGAACACCAAGTCTGGGTTTCCGGTTGGTACGAGCGCTATCATGGCGATCTCAACAAACATCACAATCGAAGACAGCACCACCAGTTTCTTGCGGCCTAAGGTATCGGCGAATGCACCCGACGGTACTTCAGCAAGCACAATGGTGGCCGCCCAAACTACATTGAGCATCGCGAATTGAGACAGGGTTAACCCGTAATCTAAATAAAGTAGGGTGAATATAGGGTAGTAAAAACGCGCAAAGTAGCTGCTTCTAAACATTAAGAAGTAGCGGACATTGGGAATTTTAAGGATCTCTTTGAGCGTCATGATAATTTCAGTAATTTAGATAACACATTATTATGTATAACCCTTTTACTCTTTTAAATCATGAATTGTTGTCAAATCCCTACAATATCTGGTTTGGGTGATCTTCGAACTCATTGTTCATAGTGGGTTATAGGTTTCTCGTCTTCAAATCACTTTCCCCTATTCATTTAGTTTGTGGTGCCGTTTCACTTGTTCGACTGATTTTGGTGCAAGATCGAACTTCTACAACGTCGCTCTCGTATTTACATCTTATTGTATGATTTAATTATTGGTAATAACGATACGCAATGAATCCAATGTAATTGAGGAAGCGAGCATGATCTTAGAGTCATTCAGTCTGGAAGGTAAAGTAGCGATAGTGACGGGCTGTAACACGGGGCTTGGGCAAGGTATTGCATTAGGCCTAGCGGAAGCCGGTTGTAAGGTTGTCGGTGTTAACCGAACAGAGCCTGAAGAGACTATTGAGAAAATGAGTGCAGCAGGTCATTCGTTCCTAAACGTGAGTGCTGATCTTCTCGAGCAAGCGTGCATTCCAGGGGTTATAGAGCGCACTTTGGCTGAGTTTGGCCAAGTCGACATTCTCGTGAACAATGCAGGAATTATTCGCCGCCAAGATGCTATTGAGTTCTCAGAGCAAGATTGGGATGACGTAATGAACGTGAACACCAAGACGGTGTTCTTTATGTCTCAGGCTGTTGCAAAGCAATTTAAGGCTCAAGGTACTGGCGGAAAGATCATTAACATTGCATCGATGCTCTCATTCCAAGGTGGCATTCGAGTTCCTTCCTATACGGCTTCAAAAAGTGCTGTGATGGGCGTGACACGTGCGATGGCGAACGAATGGGCGCGCGATAATATCAACGTGAATGCGATAGCCCCCGGTTATATGGAAACGAACAATACTCAAGCTCTGCGTGAAGATGCTGAGCGTAATCAAGCGATTCTTGAGCGTATTCCGGCTGAACGTTGGGGTAAACCGCAAGATATCGCAGGTCCTTGTGTGTTCTTAGCATCATCAGCATCGGATTACATTAATGGCTATACCATTGCTGTTGACGGTGGTTGGTTAGCACGCTAATTAGTTTTTTATTCTAAATTTTGAGTTTGCAGCAATCTTGCAGGAGAAGATAAATGAAAATCGCTTTAATGATGGAAAACAGTCAAGCAGGCAAAAATGCTATGGTATCAGCTGAACTAGAGTCAGTTGCTGGTGGTTTTGGTCACGATGTCTTCAACCTAGGAATGACAGACGAGAACGATCACCACTTAACGTATATTCATCTAGGTATTATGGCGAGCATTCTGATTAACTCAAAGGCTGTTGACTTTGTTGTGACAGGATGTGGCACTGGCCAAGGTGCTTTGATGTCACTGAACCTGCATCCGGGGGTGGTTTGTGGTTACTGCCTAGAGCCATCAGATGCTTTCTTGTTTAACCAAATTAACAACGGTAATGCTCTCGCTCTCGCTTTTGCTAAAGGCTTTGGCTGGGCAGGTGAACTCAACATTCGTTATATCTTTGAAAAAGCGTTCACAGGCGAGCGTGGTAATGGGTATCCACTAGAGCGTGCAGAACCACAGCAACGTAATGCAGCAATTTTGAATGAAGTGAAAGCGGCGGTGGTAAAAGATAACTTTATTGATTCTCTGAGAGCCATCGACCAAGATCTAGTGAAAACAGCGGTTGGCAGCGAACGTTTCCAACAATGCTTCTTTGAGCATTGCCATAACCAAGAAATCGCTGATTATGTTCGTTCACTTTTAGATTAATTAGAGCGTTTAGTTCTGATAGAGCCAGCCTTGTTCGGCTGGCTTTTTGATGAATAATTAAAGGAAAGTTGTGAGGCAGACAGTAATCAACTGGAAAAATGGCGATTCGTGTTTTCCTGAATTTACTCTTCATCTTCGGTTTCTTTGGGAGCATTCGACGCCCAGTCTTTTTCAAGCCAGTTATCGAGCACGTGTTGCAGCACTTTCAAGGAGGTTGGTTTCTCTAGGCGACCATCCATCAACTTGCTGATCATATCTAACTCGTGCTGTCCTGATTCGCCAGACAAAGCAATGATTGGCGTTTGAGGAGAGCGTGCCTTGATGATTTGGCTTGCGTCAAAACCATTCATTATCGGCATTTGTACGTCCATTAAGATCAAATCGACCTTGTGTGTTTTGAACAGCTCGACGGCATTCTCACCGTTTTTGGCTTGCAAGCTATTTACACCAAGTCGACTCAGGTACATCTGAACAAGCGTGCGTTGTACCTCTTTGTCATCGACGATAAGCACGGTTGGAGCCAAATGATTCTCTGGGGTTAGCGTACTTGTTGGTTCTGAACTTTGCGTTTCTGCTTGGTTATCTGGCTTAGCTTCAGCGTTGGTTTTGTTTTCAGTTGCGGTTTGATTACCTTTCCAATCATCGAAGTAAGGCGTACGAAGTGCGTCTGCTTTGGGGGCATTGGGTACCACCGGGAAGTACAGGTGGAACTCAGTAAACTCCCCAAGTTTAGAGTGGCACTCAACTCGGCCGCCAAATGAACGCATCACTCGTTGGCAATAACCGAGCCCTAGGCCGCTACCACCGCTTTTTTGGTAAGAGAAGAAATCATCAAAAATTTTATGTGTAATGGCTTCGTCAATGCCGGGGCCGGTATCTCGGAATATTAGAACGTTCTCGTACGGTCCGGTGTTGGTGCTGATCTCAATTTGGCTTTCTGGATAAGAATCAAAGTAATAGATTGCATTACGTATCAGGTTGAAAATAACGAAATTGAATAAGGTTTCATTGAGCTTTGCTACAAAATCAGCGTGTTGTGGTAAACGAATGCGTTCAATGATCTTTTCATTCTCAAAACCATAGTGGCTTACGGCTTGATCTACGGCTTTGTGGATAGAGGTCATGGCCACAGGGCCGTGTTCAGGCGTACTGTCACTGACTTCGCGCAAGATGATATCAATCAGCTGTCGACCACGTTGAATCGCAGCTTGGCCGTTCTCAATATCAAGTAAGATCTGTTTCGCTGGAGCTTGATTATCAATGTGCTGTTTTAATAGTTCAAATTGCAATTGCACTTGAGCCAGTGGGTTACGCATTTCATGAGCGATTGAGTTAGCAAGGGCACGGCTTTGGCGGATGCGTCTATCGGCTTCGATAGTGCTTTGTACTCGAGTTAACAAGGTTTGCAGGGCAGAGATCTCTTCGTTAGAGAACATCTGATCGTTGCTCTTGTGTGACGATACTAACAAGTGCGTGACCGATTTCCCCTGGCCGAATAGAGGCATCACCAAAGCGGTATCGTTGGAGCTCATCTTGTCATATAGGGCTTTTATCGAGCGCTTGGCTGGTGCGGTGTAATCAAGCTCCTGAGACAGCTCATCGAACACTAAAACGGACTTGTTGGTAGACAGGTAATCTTCGTAGAAGGTTTCGTTGTAGTTGCTGTTCACCAGACGCAACTTGTCTTCGGGAATCTGCAATAGGCTACCTAATCGACGCATTGCATCATCAATCGACAGCTTGAAATCGTCTTCTAGTGAGAGGATCTGTTGTACTGGCGTTTTCTTGTTTCCGTAGACAAAGAACGAGGCGTAGTGGCTTACGCGCTTGTAGAGAACATGCCACGTGATGCCGATAATCGCGCAGATTGGGATAGCAACAAGCCATTGACTGTCGTCTGTCAGCGGGATAAATATCGCGCCAAAAGGGATCACCAAAATAGCACAAACCAACATCGCATTTAGGCTCATGTACGCCAGGTATTTCACGCTGTAGAAGCGCGAGGTCAGCAGGGCATAGCCAACGAACAACATTTCACTTATCGACAAAGCTGGTGGCAGCCAAGTGAGCGAGAAATCACGCAAGAAGTAGGTCATGCCTAGGTGGATCGTCGCAGTAGACAGCATGAAGACTAAAATGCCGGCGATCATATAGTTGGTTTTGGCTAAAGTTAGCTTGCTGCTGTTGGCGCGCATGGCCACCAGGTTGAGTAGTGTTAGCACTGCAAAGCTAATCATCCCAATAAAGAAGTACGGCGTATGCGGGCCAAACTCAATCACGAACTGGCTTGGGCCTGCAATGGTGACGTGTTCAACGGTTAACCCCGGACTTAAATTGATAAAGAAGGAGTAGACGGTCAGGGTGACGAAAATGGCTTGCTGCCACACATGAACCTTACCATTACGTTGTTCAGCGGCGAGTTTGCACGAGAAGTAATAGGCAAAGGCAAACGCAAAGAACGAGGCGAGGTTGGCAAACTTTGCGGCGAACACGGCGGCCGAGGCCCCAAGTTCCGGTAATAAGTCGGTATGGAAATAAGCGTTACTGCTGATCCACGCAACAATGCAGATCGAATACGCGATGTAAGGGGCATGGTGTGTCCCTGCGATCACTTCGTTCTTCTGTTTCAGGCGATAGCAGTAATAGAACAACCACATGACAACCACAGCCACGGTTGCAAGCAGTGTGATTGCTTTTGCATAGATGATCGCCTCTAGGCCGAAATCAAACATGTTCATCCTTTTTCACCGAGCTAGTTTTTCCTGCCGAGCGCGACTTTTCTAATGACTTTCTGCTTTCTCGCACTGCGCGTTTGTAGCTTCGAAAATCGACATTATTGAACGCTTTTACCATCATCTCAAAATTCCAGAATCCACGATAAATTGTCGTGCCATCGTCATTTAATTCGCAATATCCAGAATGGAAGTATGCATTGGAATCAATGGTTTGATAAAACTGAAGCATGAAAGGTTGCTCGATAATAGTGAAGCCAATCTTATAGCCTATTTGGTGTAACACACTCATCAGCTCTTTTTGAGAAAGGTAGAGGAAATAGAGCTTTTGTTGGGTATTGCCACTGACTGTCAGACGTAACACCTCACACAGGGCATCTTTGTCGGACAATTGTAACTGGAATTGTTGGTCAAATTCTGGGAGAGAGTAACATTTTGACAGTGTAGGCGGTGTGAAAAGTTGTAACCCTGCGAGTTCATCGTAGCCGTAATTGGGTAAACAGTATTGCCATTGCTCATTGCTGAACGGCGGTGCGTAACTTAGCCAAGTGTCATTCTTAGACCAGTCTTGAATCAGCGCAGAGGAAACCAGTGTTGGAAAGGCTTCATCGACTGGATGCTTGAGCAGAATAAAATGCTTACCTGCCTGAGAAAGGTGTAATAAAGGCAGCATCTCAAACCATTTCTCGCCCTTGATGAACACCTCGAGATTGCTTAAAGCAATGGCATCGCTGATTGGCATTCCTTGTGGGTGACTCGGTGTTTGTACCAAAAGTGGCTCATGTTCTATCTGTTCGATGATCGCACCGTAATAAGCACTGTCATTGATAGGGAGGTCGACATGAGAAATGGAGCTTGGATTTAATGGAGATTTTGCTTTGATCGCAGCAATTTCACACTCACACCAGAAATCTAGCCAATGCATATAGCACTGCCCTACAGCCCGTTCTAGAAGAGCAATTTCTGCAGATAGTGTATTTGGATAGCGCAGAATCAGATCGCGGTAGTCCATCACCTCAAACAATACAGAGTAGCTTTTGTTTTGATGCTCTGGGAAAAGCAATTCTAACTGGCTTCTACGATATTCAGTCACGTTTTGAAAAAGCTCAGTGCGCTCATGTGGCTGATAAGTGTTGATGACGAGCTCTATCAGCGCTCGCTGTTTTATTTCGATAGACAGACTGCTAGCCAACAGTGAGCCTAAAGACGACGTTAATTTCATGTTTAACCTAGCCTAGGTTTATATAATTATTTTTATTTGATCTGCATTATCTATAGGACACTGATTTTAGGTATGTGTTTGAAGTTACGTTACTTTGAGAGAGCCAATCGTAACTTTACTTGTGTCCATGGTGTGAGAAGTAAGTTGCATAATCGGGCGAGATTTTACTACTTGCACTCACCCTCAACAATAAAGATTTTCCATATTTGAATGAATTCAAAGATGAACAAAATACATTATTATCAACAACTTGTAGGGTTGGATCACAGTTTTAAAATTAGACATGATTAAGTCGAGCATAAACTTTTGGATTTATAAAATAATTTCAAATATCTATTTTTTGAACCAATATCACAATCCACATCAAGATGAGCTCATCTTATTAATCGAGATAGGAATGTTTTTGGTGTGAAGTATGTAATTATCTGATTAATTATGTCTGTATTATTACTCGCTTATTCTCTCGCTACTCATTTTAATGATTTAAATATCAGGTGGATAAAAGCAGAGCTCCAGTGCTCGTCTTGTTTTCCTGACAATCTCCTGTGTTTATAGAGTAGTTACACCATAATCTCTGATGAAGTGATGACATTCGAGGTTTAAGCTTGCCTGCATATGAAACATTATTGCGAGTAATCCCTCGTAAATGATTGAGGTAGAGAGAATTTATGAAGAACGTACGATTAACATCATTACTTGGAACAGCAACCTTGTTTAGTGTCGTGGCGTTAGCTGGGTGTAGTCAGAAATCAGAAGTACCAACTCAACCGCAAGAGAATGCGAACCCCATCTGCAGCACTAAAAACCTGACGGGTGGTTGGTCGCAAAGTGAGATTACACCAGAAGCTAAGCAAGCTTTAAACGCAGTTCTTGGTCAAATGAACACTTCAGCTGAGCTCAAGCAGATCCTGAGTGTGCGAACTCAGGTTGTCGCGGGTTTGAATTACGCTATTGAGTTTGAAATGGATAATGGTGAAGTGTGGAACACCATCGTTTACCGTTCTCTACAAGGTGACATCGAAATGACGCAACCTGCACAGAAAGGTCTTCTGTGCTCATAATCTAGATGCGTCTGTATCTTGTGAGATAGGCTGATAGCAAATAAAAATGGCTC
The DNA here is from genome assembly GCF_001691235.1 of Vibrio sp. ZF57. Classification (NCBI taxonomy): domain Bacteria; kingdom Pseudomonadati; phylum Pseudomonadota; class Gammaproteobacteria; order Vibrionales; family Vibrionaceae; genus Vibrio; species Vibrio sp. ZF57. Next base: position 30,405 of record NZ_MAKD01000002.1, read on the forward strand.
CGTGTTGGGAGCCATTTTTGTTTTTAAGAAGACTGATTCACTGAACGATTTCAGTCGGCCAGCTCGGGCTCGGCTAACTCCTGAACACAAGCTCGGCTGATGTCTTCATCAATGTAGGCCATACCGAGTTTATTGAGGTAGTCCATGCGATCGGCAGTGCGAAGCTCGATGTCGGGGCCTGCAATGTTGTTGGCTTGATAAATTTCAGTGAGATGAGACATGAATTGCTCGCCCACACTCATCATCAATAGACTCATTGCGCCTACGTCCGGTCTTACTTTGGTGCGTTGCTTTTCAGATAGGTTTACCGCTAGTACGATAGGTTGTTCTTCACCTTCGAATCGAACGCCTCGCTCACGAACGGTTTGTTGAGCCCAGTAGTACGCCAGTTCTTTACTCTGAGTGAGAAACACTGGCTCAACCGATTCGGTATAGTTGTTGCCGATGGTTGCCATAGTTTTTGAAGCTGCTTCGTTGAGCGCTTTGTCTCCAGAACGTTTTAAACCTTGGCCTTGAATAGAAGCCAATAAAGCGGAAGATGTGCCGTGATACCAAGTATCACCCGTCGCGAAACCATTCTCTGATAACAGTGTTTTTGCATCTTGTAGGTGTGTAGGTATTGAAGTCATAGGCACTCTCAAAAAATAAGAATCTTAACAAATAGGAATCTGAACAAATACGTATATAGTTAGCTTAAACAGAAGTTGTTCGGTTAACCGTGGTGTGGAACACAAATCTGAGGCTTTGAGATAAAGCTGGCAGTACAAGCTTTATCTCAAAGCCTTCCCCCGGATCTTACCTAAGTAAGAGAGAAGGACGGGGGAGGCTTTAGCGTTAGCGATTAATCAAATTGGTTCGATGTATTCGCTTCACCTGCAGCTTTTAGTGCGTTCTCACCAGCAAAGTACTCTTTGTGGTCATCACCCATGTCAGAACCAGACATGTTTTGGTGTTTAACACATGCGATGCCTTGGCGGATTTCTTTACGCTGAACATTCGCAACGTAACCTAACATGCCTTGGTCGCCGAAGTACTCTTTCGCTAGGTTGTCAGTAGACAGCGCAGCAGTGTGGTAAGTCGGTAGCGTAATCAAGTGGTGGAAAATACCCGCTTCACGTGATGCGTCTGCTTGGAATGTACGGATCTTCTCGTCAGCGCTTGCAGACAGTTCAGTTTCATCGTATTCCGCGCTCATTAGGCTTGCACGGTCGTAAGCTGAAACATCTTTACCTTCTGCTACCATCGCATCGTAAGCTTGCTGACGGAAGTTTAGCGTCCAGTTGAATGATGGAGAGTTGTTGTAAACCAGTTTCGCATTAGGGTGTACTTCACGTACGCCGTCCATCATCTCTTTGATTTGACCGATGTGTGGTTTCTCAGTCTCAATCCAAAGTAGGTCAGCACCTGCATTGATTGCTTCGATACAGTCAAATACACAACGATCTTCACCAGTACCTTGGCGGAATTGGTATAAACCTGAAGGTAGACGCTTAGGTCGAACTAGCTTGCCGTCACGGTTGAAACAAACATCGCCTTCAGCCATATCAGCAACATCAATCTCTTCAACATCTAGGTATGAGTTGTAGATGTCACCTTGGTCGCCCGGCTCTTTCACTACGGCGATTTCTTTTGTTAGGCCAGCACCTTGTGAATCGGTACGAGCAACGATGATGCCGTTGTCGATGCCTAGCTCAAGGAAAGCGTAACGAAGCGCACGAAGTTTTGCGTGGAAGTCAGCGTGTGGAACCGTTACTTTGCCGTCTTGGTGACCACATTGTTTCTCATCGGCTACTTGGTTTTCGATTTGTAGACAACAAGCTCCCGCTTCAATCATCTGCTTAGCCATTAGGTAAGTCGCTTCTGCGTTACCGAAACCAGCATCGATATCGGCAATGATTGGCACTACGTGTGTCACGTGGTTGTCGATTTTGTCTTGAATACGGTCTTGTAGGTTCACATCGCCTGCTTCACGCGCAGCGTCTAGCTCACGGAATAAACCACCCAGTTCACGTGCATCAGCTTGGCGCAGGAATGTGTATAGTTCTTCTACTAGGCCTGCAACCGATGTTTTCTCATGCATAGATTGGTCTGGAAGTGGACCAAAGTCTGAGCGAAGTGCTGCAACCATCCAGCCTGATAGGTATAGGTAGCGTCGGTCTGTCTTGCCATCAAAGTGCTTCTTAATAGAAATCAACTTTTGTTGGCCGATAAAACCATGCCAGCAGCCTAAAGACTGAGTGTATTGAGAACTGTCTTTATCGTAAGCCTCCATATCCGCACGCATGATATCTGCCGTGTATTGCGCGATATCTAGACCTGTTTTGAATTTGTTTTGAGCTCGCATACGAGCAGCAGATTCAGCATTGATTGCATCCCATGGAGCACCTGCAGCGCTTTTTGCAACTTCTATCATTTCGATATCTTGTGTAATTTGCGACATAACTATTCCTTAGTTTCACGTGGGGTATGGTTGCCAAATTGGCTTGGATTAAAACTTTGCTATGGACAAAGAATAACCACTCATGTGATAATTTTGTTAATTTATAGTTATTATATTCGGTATTTTTCTTATGAATATTGCTCGTATAGACCTTAATTTGCTTGTGTATTTAGACATGTTGCTACGTGAAAGAAACGTTACACGAGCAGCAAATCAATTGGGTATTACTCAACCAGCCATGAGTAATGGCCTTCGCCGATTGCGTGATCTGTTTGAAGACCCGCTATTAGTGAGAACAAGTGAAGGGATGATACCGACCGAACGCGCGCACAAGTTGCAGCCACTGATTCGAAACATCTTGGCGAATGTAGAGAAGACACTGCAGCCGACCACAGAGTTTAATGCAGAAGACAGTGAACGCGTGTTTCGTATCATGGCGAGTGACTATGCAGAGTCGACCATTATTCAGCCGCTATTAAAAAAACTGAGCGAGATAGCACCGAAAATACGACTGGATATAATGACGCCAAGTGATGTGAGCTATCAGGATGTAGAGCAAGGTACCGTTGATATAATTATCAACCGATTTGACGATATTCCTCAGTCGTTTCACCAGATGAGCCTTTGGCACGACGGGTTTTCTTGTCTATTTAGTTGTGACAACCCGATAGCCGACAATTTCGATATTTTGTCTTATTTAAAGGCGCAACATATTTGGGTAAGTAAGACTGGTATGGGAACGGGAGTCGGGATAAACCCAAGCGAAGCACAAAAGCTTGGTTGGATAGATGAAGCACTAATGCGCATTGGTAAAACCCGTAACATCACGGTGTTTACGCGACACTACTTGTCGGCGATTCTCTTCGCACAACAGAAGAACCTGATCCTGACTATTCCTACCAAAGCCGCTCAACTGCAGCGCAATAACCCTAGATTGTTGATCAAGCCTGCGCCATTTGCGATTGAACCCTTTGAGGTGAAGATGGCGTGGAGTCCATTGTTACAAACCAATCCAGACCACCAGTGGATGCGTCGTTTGATTAAAAGTGTCGCTAACGAAATCGAGAGTGGAGTAACGGAATAACACAGTTTTTAGGGTATTTTTTATATGAATATCCAATATAACCGGCATAAATTAGCTAAATTCATGTCCGTTAAGTAAGTTTAAGTCAGTAAAGTAAATTTGAGCTAGTCACGAAAATTTATTGAGTAGCCATAAATTAGTTTGAGAGAGATTTTATGAGCAGTCGTATTCAACAGGGAAGCTTGAACATTGATAGCACCCTCTACCAATTAATTAATGAGCAGGTGATTCCTGGAACAGGCATTGTCGCTGAAGACTTTTGGCAATCATTTGCAACCATCCTTGAAGATTTGGCTCCAAAAAATCGCGCATTGCTTATCAAGCGTGAAGATCTTCAACATCAAATTGACGTTTGGCACCAAGAGCGTGCCGGGCAAACGCTCGATCCTGTAGAGTACAAACAGTTCTTACAGCAGATCGGTTATTTGGTTCCTGAAGGCGATGACTTTCAAGTGACGACAGCCAGCGTAGAACCTGAGATCGCAACACAAGCAGGGCCGCAGCTTGTGGTGCCAATCATGAACGCACGCTTTGCACTTAACGCAGCCAATGCGCGTTGGGGCAGTCTATATGATGCGCTCTACGGAACGGACGTGATCAGTGAAAGTGATGGCGCGGAAAAGGGCGGAAGCTTTAACCCTGCTCGTGGCGCTAAAGTAGTGACTTATGCTCGTGAGTTCCTTGATGATGCAGCGCCATTAAACGGTGTCTCTCATAAAGACGTGACCAAATACAGCATCAGTAACGCTAGCATCGGCAATAAGCTCATAGCGACACTCGATAACGGCGAAGAAGTCACTCTCATTGATAGCGACCAGTTCATTGGCTATCAAGGTGACGCAAGTTCCCCTTCGTGCATTCTTCTTAAACACAATAATCTGCACATCGAAATTCAAATTGACCCAAGCGCACCGATTGGTAGCGTTGATGTGGCGGGTATTAAAGATGTGTTGGTCGAAGCTGCCCTAACAACCATTATGGATTGCGAAGACTCGGTTGCTGCAGTTGATGGTGAAGACAAAGCATTGGCTTACCGTAACTGGTTAGGCTTGATGAAAGGTGATCTGCAAGAATCACTAGAGAAAAACGGCAAAACTATTGTTCGTAACCTTAATCCCGATCGCCAATACACCAGCGTGACGGGTGGTGAGATTTCACTAAAAGGCCGCAGCATGTTGTTCATCCGTAATGTCGGCCACTTGATGACTAACCCTGCGATTATTGATGCCGAAGGTAATGAAGTGCCTGAAGGCATTATGGATGGCATGATCACTTCGTTAATTGCGATGCATGATTTAAAAGGGAACAGTGCTTACCAAAACTCGACCGCGAACAGTATCAATATTGTAAAACCTAAGATGCATGGTCCTGAAGAAGTCGCGTTCACCAATGAGCTGTTTGGCCGCATTGAAGATGCATTAGGGCTAGATCGATTCACGATCAAAGTCGGCATCATGGACGAAGAGCGTCGTACTTCGGTTAACCTTAAAGAATGTATTCGAGCGGCTAAAGATCGTGTTGTGTTCATCAATACAGGTTTCTTAGACCGAACGGGTGATGAGATTCACACCAGTATGGAAGCGGGACCATTCGCTCCTAAAACACAGCTGAAAACCATGACTTGGATTGGCGCATACGAAGATCAGAACGTTGATCTTGGCTTAGCTTGTGGCCTGCAAGGTAAAGCCCAGATTGGTAAAGGTATGTGGCCAGAGCCGGATAATATGGCGAAGATGATGGACGCGAAAATCGGACATCCACAAGCGGGTGCCAATACCGCTTGGGTTCCTTCTCCAACCGCCGCGACTTTGCACGCGCTGCACTATCATAAGGTGAGTGTACCAAGCCGTCAGAAAGAGCTTCGTGAGCGAGTGAGAGCCAATGTCGATGATATTCTTACTATCCCGTTACTGGGCGATCAAAAGCTTACCGCGCAAGATATTCAAAGTGAACTGGATAACAACACCCAAGGTATTTTGGGTTATGTGGTTCGTTGGATTGACCAAGGCGTTGGTTGTTCGAAGGTACCTGATATTAACGATGTAGGGTTAATGGAAGACCGAGCGACGCTGCGTATTTCAAGCCAGCATATTGCGAACTGGTTACGTCACGGCATTTGCGAGGAAGCTCAGGTAATGAAAACCATGAAGCGTATGGCCGCAGTGGTGGATGAGCAAAACGCTGGCGACCCGAGTTACCGTAACATGGCGCCTGATTTTGAAAACAGCATTGCATTTTCAGCGGCGTGTCAGTTGGTATTCGAAGGCTGTGCTCAGCCGAGCGGTTACACCGAGCCAGTGCTGCACGCGATGCGTCTAAAACTGAAAGCGCAGGGATAGTGAAGCAACCGAATAACAAAAACAGAGAATGTAAAATACTAAAAAAAGAA
>NZ_MAKD01000003.1:0-45512 GCF_001691235.1 Vibrio sp. ZF57
CATTCTTATAGGTCGCTGTGAACTCAGATGTGCCTTTTACTGGACCTTCATTGGCAAAGTAAGCGACAGGATCATAGCCTTTAATTGCGAGGTTATTGCTGTCGACACTCATATCAAGGTCTGCTGCCATTAACGAAAAGCTGGTGCCTAGTAACGCGGCCATTAGAGTGATTTTTTGACTGGTCGATTTCATGTGTGACATATCAAGTTCCTTGTCAGTGTTGGTTATCTTGTTTGAAATAATTTAGCCCACTCGTCCGGTCTATAGAGGGACAAAAGAACTAAAAACTAAGCGAATCGTTCGGAGGATGCATGGATCTGCTTTCACAACTAATGGAACACTTCTCGATACGCACTGGCGTTTTCTATTCTGGAAACCTGTGTGGAGTATCGTCATTTAACGCGCAACAAGGTAAAGAGGGCCACCTTCATGTATTGAGCGCGGGGGAGTTGAGCTTGTCTAGCGCTCACACGGAACACAGGCATTTGTCGCAGCCTTGCATTGTTTATTTGCCGAAATGGCGTCACTGGCCGCGATGTCTCGTACTCAGTTTATTGAAGCGTTCAAACGGGAAGTGGGTGAAACGCCGGGAGATTATGTGCAAAAGTGGCGAGTCTCTGTTGCTCAATCTCTGTTATTGCAAAATAAGCCGATCAATTGGGTCGCTGATGAAGTGGGTTACAATAGCTATTCAGGATTCTCACGTGCTTTTCAACATGTTGCCGGAGTGTCGCCGCGCCTTTGGCTAAAGCAAAATGCGTCGTGAAACGGCAGGCAATCCCCACCCGATTTATGGCTATTCGTATCTGGCTGGTCTATGTTTTAGCGGAAATTGTATGTAGTTTGTTCTTTTATCGGAAGAGGGTGTAAAAAGGTGGACTTTATAAGCTCGTTGTAACATCCTGCCCGTCCTATTTTATCTAGACACCAATGAGACGAAGTGCCTGCTGAACATTATTCAGCCTCCCGTATCTCATTAAAGTATTAAGGAGTTCAACTTGAACCTATTTGTAAGAGACCTTACCGTTATCGATTCTTCATACATCTGTGAACACAGAGGGGTCGTAGGAGATAGTTGGATTTTAGATGTCACCATGTCTGGTGAACTTAATGAAATGAGCATGGTGCTGGATTTTAGTAAGGTCAAAAAGCAGATCAAACAGTTGGTTGATCAACATGTTGACCACCGCTTACTGCTGCCAATGAAAAACTCTGCAATCGTGCATCAAGCAAGCAAAGCCGGTTACTCTAAGGTAGATGTGTTGCGCGGTGACAAGAGCCTGCACCTGCACTGCCCTGATGAAGCTTACTGTCTGATTGACGCTGAAGCGATCACCATCGAGAGTGTGACCGCTCATGTTTATGATATTCTTCGCGACAGCCTTCCAAGTAACGTCACAGGGTTAGAGATTACCCTTCGCCATGAAAACATTAATGGTGCGTTCTACCACTATACTCACGGTTTGAAAAAGCATGATGGTAACTGCCAGCGCATCGCGCATGGTCACCGTTCTCCAGTAGAAATCGTGGTCGATGGTCAGCGTGACGGGCAACGTGAACAAGCATTTGCTCAGCGTTGGGAAGACATTTATTTAGGTTCTAAAGAAGACCAAGTTTCAGTTTCATCACTTAACCTGAGTGAAAACGCGAACAGTGTTAATGATGAAAGTCACTATGGCTTCCGCTACACCGCGCCACAAGGCGAATTTGAGCTAGCGATTGCTAAGAGTGAGACGGAAATTTTACCGACAGATACCACGGTGGAATTACTTGCTGGCTATATCGCGGATCAAGTTGAACCTAGCCTAGCAGAGAACCAATCACTACAAATCGTCGCTTATGAAGGTGTTGGCAAGGGCGCAATGGCGTTCCGATAACACTCCAGCGAGTGACACAGTCTCATTACTGACATGATGAAATAAAGGCAAGATAATCCGTTATCTTGCCTTTAATTTTTGTTGCTCTTTATAACTGATTTAGCGAAGTAGCACGCGTCGCAGTGGTGTTTTCTCGATCCCAGCAACCAACCCGAAGCTCAACAATACGGTGCCAAAAAATACGGTCACGTCTTTTGCTAACTCAGTGATACCCAAAACTCCGCAGACATTGAACAGCACGATAATGATCAAAAGGTGGCAAACGTAGATACCCAACATACGATTCGAGATCGCGCGAACCCACGCATAGTCGCCGATGTTTGGATTAGCCAAAAGCCACATAAACACGCCCATTCCCCATAGTGCCGTACCAAACAAGAAATCATTCATGTTGAACCCGACGTCGAACGTGGTGAGCCACGCCGCCTCAGCAAAGTGAATCAACATGCCTAACGCTAATAACGCCAGCGCTTTAGCGGATGACACCTTCCATTGATTCTGACGAATGAGGAAACCTAAGGTCACCATTAACGTGCTAAAGAACGGGCCATTACGCGTGAAGAAGGGTGCTTCTAATCCGGTCAGCGTTGCGTAGCTTCCTGCCAAAACACCATAGCCATAGAGCGCTATGGCTATCGGTAATAGAAGTTTGTTGAGCTTCAACTCAACCAATAAAGCGATGATCAACACTGCGCAAACAAGGGCTGGAATGAACCACAAATGCACCAGACCTCCCTCTAAGAATGAGTTAAGAGGAGTGCTCATTAAGAAACCCCAATAGCCTTCACGTTCACCTAGATAGCCAAACTCTTCTACCTTCGCGAGATTGAATGGCATCGCTAAACAAATGATGCTCCATGCCAACCAAACCTTAAGCAGTGGTTTAGAGTAGTTAAGGACGGTTTCCCATGGCGATGCAGCCAACTTAGGCTGAATAAGATAACCAGAAATCAGGAAGAACAGAGGCACCGCAAAACGAGCGGTTTGGTTGAGTACATAACCGATCCAAGGCACTTCATCTATTTGCCAATAAGTGAGTGCCATTTGGCCGTGTAAACCAATGATCGCCAAGATAGCAATCACTCGGCCTAACTCGATACTGGCGATGTGTTGTGAAGGCGTATGTTGAACGGAAGACATATCAGATCTCTTAGTAAAATTTTTACGAAATCTAGCAGCCTTTCTGCCCAATCAGTTAGTCCTAAATCAAGGCTTATGACCTTTATTTCAGGGCTTGTGTCGGTTTTTTGAAGCCTGTCGCAGCTATATTAAACCCATTGCGGTGAGTGCAAAAATACCTAGTGTGCAAGTGATAAGAGAAACAACGGTCGTGAGAGCGATGATGTTAGCCGCCAGGGTTGAATTTCCTCCCATTGCACGAGCCATAACATAGCTTGCCGCTGCCGTTGGTGCAGCGCTCATCAAGAAGATAAGCCCGAGATCGAGCCCTTCAAACCCTAAGTACCCAGCAGCCAATGTAATCAGTAAAGGTGAGGCAATTAACTTGTAGCTAGAGGCAAACCACGTCGATAACTTTTCTTGTTTGAGCGAGCTGATATCGAGCGACCCACCGGTACACAGCAGTGCTAAAGGCAACGTCATGTTGGCAAAATATTGACCAGCATCAGTGACCATTTTTGGGATAGGAATCGAAAGTGCATAGAAGACGACCGCTAAGAAAATAGCGATGATCAATGGGTTTTTGGTAATCGACTTAGCGATCACTTTAATCGCTTTCGCGCCTGTGTCTTCGCCTTTGGGTGTCAGTGCAATTACGGCTTGAATGTTATATAGCACGGTTAGGGATGCGACATAGATAGCCGCCAATGCCACGCCTTGGTTACCATAAATATTAGCTACATAGGCGAGGCCGATGATCGCGGTATTAGCGCGGAATCCACCTTGGACAATCACACCTTGATCTTTCGAACCTTTAAATACTAACTTGGTCGAGAAAATCGTGAACAAGAAAAAGATAAAGTTAGCGATGACGCCAAACGCAACTAACGCGCTACTGGCTGAAAAGTTGTGATTCGATTGAACAATACTCAGAAATAGCATCGCGGGCAGGGTGACTTGAAATACCACCTTAGATGCGACATCAATGAAATTGTCATTGATTAAGCCGATTCGTTTGAGCATCACACCAAGAAACAGCATTAAACAGATAGGGCCTGTTACTGACGCCGAAAACGCAAACTGTTCCCAAAGTGTGTTCATTGTTTTTCCTTTGTTAGTCGATTTCAATTTCCTTTGAATACTGTCGCATTTTTCCACAGTTCTTTGATAAGACAAAATGAATACCTAGGGTTAAGTAAAAAATCTTGAAAAAAAGAACGAACGTGCTAAAAATAACGTATCAGATTTATCCTTGGTGAATAATGAGTAAAGGAAAGATAACCAAAGAGTATATTTTGAGTCATGCATTCGCACTTGCGAGTGAAAACGGGCTTGAGAGTTTGACGATTGGCGAATTAGCCAAACAGTGTGGCATGTCTAAGAGTGGCTTGTTTGCACACTTCAACTCTAAAGAAAACCTGCAACTCTCTGTACTGGAGTATTCCAACGCCATATTCACCGAAAGAGTCATCATTCCCGCAAGAGAGCTGGGAGATGGTGATATTGAAGCGAAATTGAAACAGCTGCTCGACAATTGGTTGGGCTGGAACCATTCATTCCAAGGCAGTTGCATGTTTATTGATGCATGGAAAGATGCGGGCAGTGAAACGTCTGTGATTCAGAAAGCACTGCAGAAAACCATTTCAGTGTGGATTGATTACTTGACGATTCAGGTAGCAAAAGCGGTTGAGAGCAAACAGTTCAGAGCCGATTTAGATCCTAAACAGGCAACCTTTGAGTTATACGGCCTCTACTTGAGTGCCAACTTGTTCTACTCGTTACGAGGCCAACAAGCGAGCCACACCCACTTTTGGAGTGGTGTACAGCGCTTAATCGCTAGCTGGAAAGAGGTTTAGCTCGCAAAGCATCTGAGTTTTGTTTAACTAAGGCTTATAAGAAATTTTAAGAGAAGTGGCGGCAAGCAGCCATAAAAAGCGCTATCGCCATTTTTTACACTAACAAATAGCACGGTCGTTCGATTTTCAGGGCCGAGCTCGATCCGCCAATGATGATGGCGATACAAGGACCGGTCATGAGTGACAAAATCTACTTTAATACATCGAACAAATTCAGCTTCAAGCGCAGCTTAATTGGCGCAACAACCAATCTTCATTACATCCTAGCGCCGAGTCATGCGAAGAAAACAGCACGTAAGTTGCTGCTCACTCCAATGCGTACTGAGCAGAAAAATGCTGATCCCCAAGGGCTTATCAAGAGTGAAATCAAAGGTCGTGATGGCGTTTTAAAAACCTATTCTTTGGGTACGGGGCCTGTTTGGGTGCTGACTCATGGTTGGTCTGGCACCGCGAGTCAGTTTTTCCCTCTGATGGAACATATCGCCGCTAAAGGTTTTACGGCTCTGGCTTATGATCACCCTGCTCATGGTGGCAGTGATGGTGTACATGGTCATATTCCTGCGTTTGTGAACGGCCTTGAAGCGATTCTCGATTCGGTGGGTGAGGTAGCAGGTTTGGTCGGTCACAGTATGGGCACGGCTTCTGCGTTGGAATGTAAGCACGTTAAATTGGAAAACAAGCCATTATTGCTGATTGCACCTGTACTGGATTATCTAGAAAACCTATTTGGCAGCGTTGCGCGTTCTGGCTACTCAATGAAACTGTTCGAGGCGGTAGTTGGAGAAGTCGAAGAGCAGTTTAACTACCCGATTCAGTCTGTTGATCCCTATGGAAAGCTAGCGCTTCGTGAGTCTCAGACGATCATCGTTCATGATGAGCAAGACAAGTTTACTAAGTTTGATGTGTCTCAGCGTGCGGCTAATGAAATGGGTCGCGTTACTTTAATTGCGACTCAAGGACAGGGCCACGGGCGAGTAATGAAGTGCCCACAAGTGTTCGAGAGCTTTGATAACTTAATTGGCTAAGTCTAATACCAATCGTAGTAAATAACTGTTCACCCTAGCTTGTTAAAAATCTCGATAACGTCGTTAGATTTTTTGATTGTAGAATAACTACTTATCGAAACTATTTATTGAAAAGAGCAGCCTTGTTCTCAAGCTTTTTTCCTGCGCTATTTTTGAACACTTGCTTACTGTGATTGGTATAACGAGCGCAAGTCAGTAGAACGCCAGTAAAAAGATCGTAAGCTCAAAGCTAAGAAAACAAACATTAAAAAGGCCAACCAGACATTATCTGGTTGGCCTTGCTTTTAGGTGCTTAGTTGGTGTTTAGCTCAATCCTATTTTTAGTTAGCACAGCTTGCTGGGCCGATCTCTTTCCACACGCCCCATTGGCCTGTCGTTGTTGGATCTTCACCGGTTGTCCACCATTTCGCTTCCCAAACCTTACCGCCTTGAGTCACTTGGTCGCCACCAGTGTAAACCGCGCCTGAATCCCAAGCGTTAGTACACGTACCGCCGCCTGTGGTTTTCTTAAGAACTTTCACTGAAGTAGCCGCAACCGATGTATCAGTGCCATCGCTGACCGTTACAGAGAAGTTCAGCGTTGTATCTTGCGTGTATTCCGCCGCGACAAAGCTCACTGAAGCACCTTGAACCGTTGCATCGATACCAGCAGGTACATCCCACGTGAAGGTCAATGTGTCTTGGTCTGAATCGCTTGAAGCCGAAGCATCAACCACGACTACATCACCTGCATTCACTTCAGCCGTAGCCGTAACCACAGCAACTGGTGCTGTATTGACTGGGCCTGTGTCTTTAGGAGTTACCGTTACAACAACGGTGTCAGTTGCAGTAGCGCCTTCGTTATCAGTTACCGTTAGGCTGAACGTGAGTGCTTCTTGTTGCGCGACTTCAACCACATCGAAGCTTGCAACTGCTGCATTCGAGTTGGCCAGCGTTACTGCCGTACCGCTTACTTGTGACCAAGCGTAGCTCGCGATTGTGCCGTCGCTGTCTTTTGAAGCGCTGCCATCTAGAGAAACAGAAGCTGGGCCTTCAACGGATTGGTCGGCACCTGCTGCTGCAGTTGGTTTACGGTTTACAGGATCGGTGGTGCCACCTGCTAGACCTTCATGCATTGCATTTAGGATATCGCCGTTATCTGCATCAATTTCCCAAGAGAATAGACCTGCAAGACCAAGACTACGAACGTACGCGCCTTTTGCTTTTACCGAGCGGTCATCATCAAATGTGATTAGCTGACCTGAGGTGCGATTCCAAACGTAAGGCGCTTCTGCCATTTCGTCGTAGCCGTATTCGAAGCCATTGATCCCTTGGTTGTTCGTACCAAGCATGTTCGCCTTAATGCCTTTGTAATCGATAACGCCATCTTCCCATACACCCTGAGCAGAGCTGCCGGTCAGTTTGCCATTACCTACGCCAGTCATTGGGTCGCTCGGATCAGAAAGTGATGAGGGTAATACGCCTTCCCAACCACGACCGTACATCGCTGTACCAACCACAAGCTTGTTCGCTGGAACACCTTGCTCAAGCAACAGTTGGATGCCGTTGTCTGTGGTGTAAGCTGGGCCTGTGTATTGTTCGCCATTTTCATCAAGGCCTGTGCCATCACATTGACCAGGACGCATGAAGTTACCGCAGTTTAGTGCTGTTTGGTGACCTAACACGTTGTTCCAACCGCCGTAGAAGTCGTAAGTCATTGCGAAGATGTAATCCATGTATTGGATAGCATCGCCGTAGTTCACGTCTTCAATCTTATCGTGACCAACACCGATCGCAGAAGTGAGCTCGTAAGTACGACCGTTTTCCGCTTCTAGCTCATCTAGCATCACGCGAAGTTCTGCCATCAGTGCAATGTAAGCTGGGCCGTCATTTACAGGATCACCAAGGTCTGGAGCAGCACCGCCACCACCAGGGAATTCCCAATCGATATCCACACCGTCGTAGAATTTCCATGTGTTAAGGAATTTCTTAACAGACGCTACAAAGGTGTCACGGTTGGCTTTAGTTGTGAAATCAAAGAACGGGTCAGACAGCGTCCAGCCACCAATCGATGGGATGATCTTCAAATCAGGATTACGTTGTTTGAGCGCCATCATCATTGCGTAGTTACCCTTGATCGGTGAGCTGTATTCGTGTCCCGCTTGAGGGAAGCTTTTCTGGAAAGCCGCCCAAGGGTCATGAATCACCACTTCGTAATCGTTAACACCCTGACAAGCTGTCATGAGGGCGTTGTAGCTGTTTCCACCTACCGATTTTACTGATTCGTTAGGACCACAAATTGGGATGAAGCCGTAAAGGATGTGGGTCAAGTTATCAGCAGGTAGGTTATCTACCGTGTAGTCACGACCATAAATACCCCACTCAACAAAGTAAGTACCGACTACCGTGTTTGGATCTGTGTTGTATGACTTGTTGTTTGGATCCACATTCATCGCAAGTGGCGCTAAGTGTGCGCCATCTGTATCGGCAATCGTGATTTTAGCGGGTGCGCTTTTGCTACAACCTGTTTCGTCACACGCTTCTATTTCCATTTCGAATAAGCCGCCTTGGCCATATTCGAATGAAGCCGTGGTTTGGCTGCCAGTGATTGGGCCAGTGGCTACTTTAACGCCATCAAAGTAGATGTTGTACGTGTTTCCTGACGTTCCGCTCCATTGGTTGAACTTGACGTCGACCTTTGCTTTATCGTGATATTTCACCATCTGGTTGTAGCCAGAGGTGGTTTCCATCGCGAGTTCAATTTTGGAAAATTGCAGGTTGTTGGAACCGTACATGTCGATGCTAGGTGCTGTTGGAGCAGCTAATGCTGTACCAGATAGCGCTAGAGCAATGCTCGCAGCACAGGTATTTATACGAATCATACTTTTTCTCTCATTCCTTGAAGGTTACGAGAACCAAATGGCCCCATAAAACGGCTCCAGTCAGTTTTGAAGGAGCTTCCCAGTCAGTATTCGAGAGAGTTTTAATTTCATAACTGAAAATAAATCCGTTTTCGATGGACAACTAAAAAATTGTATCTTGTTACAATTCTGTTGCTTAATGAATGAGAGGCTGAGTCCATGTTTTATAAAATAAAACATCCTTCAGTAGGAAAATCTCACAAGTGAAAATTCACGACATGAAGTTATGAAAAGGTGCGACAAACTATAAGAAAATACTGTGGATTGAAGCTGAATCACAAAGTGAAGTATGTTGAGCGAGCGGGGTCGATCGACGGGTAAACTTGAAGACGAATGCTTATGGCAGTATGGATAAGAGGGTTATCTTTTGAATTGCTCAGCTAAGGAAGCGCGTCGTTGTTGCATGACACTATGGGTATCACCAGTCGCAGTATCTTCGTAGCCTTCTTTAATAAATTGCTGAGATGGTACGCTTGGCTCTAATCGCTTTAAGCGAGGCGAATCGTAAGTACCACTGATGGTGTAAACGGTGGTTCCAGAGCCAGTGTTGATCGTGACGATCTTCCCGTCAAAATCGAATGAGGTAGTGATAAGGCGATGATTCATCATCACACCGTTTTCTGAAAGTGTCAGGATGTCGGTGTTGTAAGGTGGCGCCGCAATCTCTATCCATGTGCCATAGACGTTGCTTGGGCTGACAGATTGCTGGTGGGCTTGGTAAGCAAAATAGCCGGCGGTGAGGGCAACCATAAAGCCAGCTAATAGGAAGCCGTAGAGTAACGAGTTGGCAAATAGATCTCTGCTTTTAGTCGGCTTTTTTGCCATTATCTCTTCATTTTTCGACTGATATTGTTTTAGATTCTATTAATTAAAACCTTAGTTTGCAAAAATTGTTCTAAGAGTTAGAAGCAGGATCGAATGTTCTAATAAATGTGGTTGCGTTAGTGGTTTTTAGCCTTGCTCCTCAGTATTTACGCTATCAATGAAAGCGAACTCCAGAAATGCTTAAGCTATGCGTATTTATTTCTTGTAGGAAAGTCTCGAATTGGTTAAAACAATTATCACCTAAATTTACGCATAGGCTTACTCGGTGAGCTCAATAATTGCAATTTGAAGATAACAAGGAAGTACAATGATTAAAGAAAACACATACTTTGAAGGTGGCGTTAAGTCGTTAGCGTTTAACCAGTCTGGTGCTGATGTGAGTGTTGGTGTAATGGCGGCTGGTGAGTACACGTTCGGTACTGGGGCTCCAGAAAAGATGACCGTTGTTAAAGGTGCTTTGATTGTAAAGCGTGTTGGTGATGATGACTGGACGACATACCAATCTGGTGAGTCTTTTGACGTTGCGGGTGACTCTTCATTCGACCTACAGGTAAAAGAAGCGACTGCTTACCTATGTGAGTACTTGTAATCAGGTCTAAATTTGTTCAATCAGGCATCGTTTGTCTCTGATTTAATAGAAAAAAACCACGCTCTAGGAGCGTGGTTAAATAAGTGATAGTAACCGGCAGTGGATAGTGTCACTTGTTTTTGTAGTCATCAAATGGATGACCAAATCGTTGTTCGTTGCAAAATCTCTTCAATCTTCAATCTTCAATCTTCAATCTTCAAAGCTCAACTCAAAGCCAAGACATCAGTAAGTCTCAAACACACCGTTGTTGTAGTCTTGAATTGTTTGTTCAATCTCTTCCATCGAGTTCATGACAAACGGACCATAGTGCACAACAGGTTCATTAATCGGTTCACCAGAAAAAATCAGTACCCCTGAATCTTCTAAGCTACCCAAAGACAGCAAGTCAGCTTTGGTGAGTTGGGCAAGTTGACCTTGGTTGATGACTTTGTCGCCGATCTTAATACTGCCTCGGTACACGTAAGTCATGGCATTGTGATTAACATTAGTCCCTAACGTGACTTTTTGCCCAGAATGAGAGCGCCAATCCGCAACGCTTAATGGCACACCTGTTTTCTGTAATGGGCCTTGAGCTCGTAAAGCCTCTGAATCATCGTCGGTTTGGTTGTGCAGCTCAAACCCTCCGGCAATCATTCTTAACAAGCCACTTTGTTCACTTTGATGTTCCACGATGCTTTCACTTTGGAAGTCGTGATATTGCGCCGGCTGCATTTTGTGTGTCGCAGGTTGGTTTATCCAAATCTGGAAACCATGCAGCGCGCCTTCTTCCATCATTGGCATTTCACTGTGAATGACACCACGACCTGCAGCCATCCACTGCGCGCCACCGCTGCGCAGTTCTCCAACATTCCCCATATGGTCTTTGTGTTGGAAGTGACCTTGCAGCATGTAAGTGAGCGTTTCTATCCCACGGTGAGGATGTGGAGGAAAGCCGCCAACATAGTCTTTGCTTTCATCCGATTTAAGTTCATCAATCATCAAAAATGGAGAGAAACGTGCGTTGTTAAAACCAGCGAGTCTTTGGATTTTGACGCCATCACCGTCGGAGGTGGCATGTGCTGTAATCACATGATCTACTGCTCTTACATTCGTCATTTTAAAACCCTCATAAACTTGAATAGCTGTAGTTTATGTAATTTGATTGAAAAAGAAGATGGCATAGCGTTGAGTGACTTATTCGAAAATCTTGAACAGGTAACAAGATGAAATTATGTCTATACTTGAGTGGAGAGTAGACCGCCAAGGAGGCCGCTATGGCAGTTCAGCAAAAACATGGCGAAAGGCATGGTCGGATGGGTTTTGATAACGACTTTACAACGGAGCAAGGTCAGCGTTTTACAGAGGTTGCAAACAGCGCGGTTAAACGCCGCGTGAAAAAACGTGAGATTGAGGCGCCGTTTATTCAGTCGGCTAAGCAAGCCGCTTTTAAAACCGTGGTGAGGCGACCTAAAGGGAATAACCCAAACCGAACACGTCAAGTCATATGGATTATTATGATCGGGTTAGTGAGTCTTTGGCTTATGTACCTTGCAGGTTAGCAGCGCCGCTCCGCTATAGGAATGGCTAGCGTTGGCGCGTTTTTAATAGCGTAACATTGTTCCCTTCGATCTTCGCTTCAAAGCAATCTTCAAGTTCAGATGAATCCGGTGCTGAGCTAACAAGGCTCGTTGGTAGTTCTTCTATCAGGGTCGATACTGGGTTGTCGTGATAATAAGCATATCGGTTTTTTCCTGAATGCTTGGCAACATACATCGCTTTATCAGCACATCTCGTCAGCTCATGTAATTCTTGGGCATCTTGCGGATACAAAGCAACCCCAACACTTAACGTCAATTCCTTGATTCTCTCGTTTGTTTGGCAGCCGCTTTCGAACAGCCCGCAGATCCTATCTAGAATGCCGTCTAGATCTTTACGAGTTGGCACATCGTAGAGCATCAGAACAAACTCGTCTCCAGCAAAGCGCGCGATGGAATAATCGTATTCATGGCTTTTTCTGTCTCTGGTTCGAATGTTGTTGCTCAAGCGATTGGCAAAATGCTGTAAGACACTGTCTCCCACATCGTGCCCGTAGCTGTCGTTAATGCCTTTAAAGTCATCTATATCCAAAAAGACCAATGCCGTAAGTGATCGCTCACTATCCACGGTGGCTAGTTTTTCTGTCGCCCAGCGTTCAAAGCTCCAACGGTTTGCCAAGCCGGTTAACTGATCTCTGTAAGCGAGATCTTCAATGCCTTCTTTATACAGGCGTTGAATATAACTGACGGCTTTTGTGTAGTAATAGGCGGATGTGTGGCACACCAAGCTCATGGTAAATAAGCTAAGGAAAAATCTGTGTGTGCTGTTAAATGGTAAAGAAAAATTGTTGGGCATTGCTGTAATCAAGGTGCTGATGAACAGGCAAAACGAGGTGCTGAAGATTATGCCAATTCTGAAATCATTAATGAAAATGACCGCGGCCAGAATTGGGTAGAGCCAGAGGATGCGATCTGGGATGGCGTGACTGTACAAGAATAGGATGACGCCCTGAACTAGAAGAACACCACTCAGAATCAATTCGGAATACTCAGGATTGATGACTTTTCTTACATATAAAGCGTTAGAAATGGCAATGATGGCGAAGCACAATTCGAAAACCGACAGTGTGTAATGTTGGCCTTGGAAGTAAGCCCAAGTGTAGAAAATGAATAACGCAGCGGCAGTCAGTGAAAAGGAGTGGACAATTTTTTGCTTGCGGGTGGACCGTATGTCCGCCATTTCTTCTAGGTGTCTGCCGACCAGCCTTTTCATGTGATTTGTGCCAAAGATTTTGATAATGGAGTTAATAGTAGATTAGATAATAAGCTACGCGGAGATTTAGAGGGCTATTTAGTGTGATTGTTATCAAGGTTTTATATTAAAAAGTAATCAACCAATAATAAATAGTGATGTGTATCACTGACGGCGCAAGCTTGTCCGAGCGTGAGGATAATCAAGGTTCGATTTGGCAAAAGCGATTTAGTTATTATCTACTTGCTTTCCAATGATTTACTCAACATAGTTTGTATATAGCTAAATGTTTATAGATACCTAAATTTGATAGAGGCTCATTATGTTAATTACCTTTAGTTGCAAGGCTCATGCTAGCGTCACGATGTTTGGTGAGGTAGGTCTTCAGTTCATTAAGATGCTTGGACATAGTGGCGCTATTCCAGGAGCCATTGATGCTCCAGACGTTCCTCAAGCTCTGGATAATTTACGTACTGCGATAGCCGCAGAGCAGAGCAAACCAATCGAGCAAGAGAATGCTGATGACGATAATGAAGAAGAAGTTGTTGAAGCGCCTGTCAATATCGGTAGCCGAGCTTTTCCGTTGGTTGAACTGTTGAAAGCCGCTATCACAGAAGAGTGCGAAGTAATGTGGGAAGACGGCAGCGGTAAACGACTGTAGTACGATTCACGCGAAACGTAACAAGCCTATTGAATCTATTTTAATCAGAATGAATGCTGAACCAGTATCGGACACACCATGACCATGGAGTTTTATGGTGATGAACCGATACTGGTGTTTTTTTAGTGAAGTAATCCACTCGTTTCTGTTTATTTACAAGGTTCGTCAGCCCTGAAATGAGTGACTTTTGTTATCGTAATATCAATCCATAACAGACCGTAAACAAAGTGATGCTGTTCACGCTTTCTTGACTCCCAATTCTGAACTAAGAATTTTTCCTAGTTATTCTAAGACCCTCTCTCATGCGGTCGATTTTTAGACTCCTTATTATTTCACGGTCAACTAACAAACAATGTATGGCCGCAATTATGCCGTGCAGACCTCACAAAAAATAAGAGAGTTCACAATGTTAAAGTTCCTAGATCAGGTTCGAAAACCGACGCTAGATCTTCCGGTCGAAACTAGAAGAAAAATGTGGTTTAAACCATTCCTACAATCTTACCTCGTCGTGTTCATTGGTTATCTAACCATGTATTTGATCCGTAAGAACTTCAATGTCGCGCAAAACGACATGATTTCTACTTATGGATTATCGATGACGGATCTAGGTCTTATCGGTCTGGGTTTCTCTATCACTTACGGTATCGGTAAAACCGTCGTTTCCTATTATGCCGATGGTAAAAACACCAAGCAGTTCCTGCCATTCATGCTTGTCCTTTCTGGTATCGCTATGTTGGGCTTCAGCTTCAGTATGGGCGGTGGCAGTGCTAGCTTATTCTTGATGGTTGCCTTCTATGCGTTGAGTGGTTTCTTCCAAAGTACCGGCGGTCCTTCAAGCTACTCGACCATCACTAAATGGACGCCTCGTAACAAGCGTGGTTCTTATTTAGGCCTTTGGAATATGTCGCACAACGTGGGTGGCGCAGGTGCCGCTGGTGTTGCTCTGTTCGGTGCTAACTACCTTTTTGATGGCAACGTGATCGGTATGTTCGTGTTCCCATCAATCATTGCGATTGTGGTTGGCTTTATTGGTATGCGCTTTGGTAATGACTCTCCAGAAGCCTATGGTCTAGGTACGGTTGAAGAGTTGTTTGATGAAGAAGTCAGCGAAGAAGATACGGCTGCTGAAGAAAATCAAATGACTAAGAAAGAGATCTTTGTTGAATACATCCTGAAAAACAAAGTGATCTGGTTGCTCTGCTTCGCGAATATCTTCTTATACATTGTTCGTATCGGTATCGATCAATGGTCTACCGTTTATGCGTATCAAGAGCTAGGTCTATCAAAAGAAACCGCGATTTCAGGCTTCACTCTGTTTGAGGTTGGTGCACTGGTCGGTACGTTAATGTGGGGTTATCTGTCAGACCTTGCGAACGGACGCCGTGCTTTGGTTGCTTGTGTATCGCTTGGCCTGATTATCGTTTCGCTAGAGTTCTACCAGCATGCAACCAGTGAGTTCATGTACCTAGCATCACTGTTTGTGCTTGGTTTCCTAGTATTTGGTCCTCAGTTGCTGATTGGTGTTGCTGCAGTAGGTTTCGTGCCTAAGAAAGCAATCAGCGTTGCGGATGGCGTGAAAGGTACATTTGCTTACTTAATTGGTGACAGCTTTGCCAAACTTGGCCTAGGTATGATTGCAGACGGCACACCTATTTTTGGTTTAACGGGTTGGAAAGGCACGTTCGCAGCGCTTGATACGTCAGCTGCCATTTGTATCGTGTTACTGCTATTCGTTGCGGTTGCGGAAGAGAAGAAGATTCGCCACGCTAAGAAAATACACTTAGCGTCTCAAAACGCGTAGCGAGTCTCACGTGCTTTATTGGTTTAAAGCACGTGAGATCATACCAATCGTTAGTTCGATTCAGTATCATCTCTATCAATAAACTTAATTTTAGATAGCTCCTGTTGGGGCTATTTTTCTTTCTTACTCTTAATTTTGGTTAATATCATGATTAATGTTGCGCTTGTTGATGACCACGTCATTGTTCGATCTGGCTTTGCTCAATTACTCAGTCTTGAAGCTGATATTACGGTCGTGGGTGAATTCAACTCTGCGGCAGAAGCGCGCCTAGGATTGCCAAGTTGTCACCCTGATGTCGTGATCTTAGATATCTCAATGCAAGACGAAAGTGGCCTGAGCTTATTGGAAGAGATTCCATCTGGCATTGCCAGCATCATGTTGAGCGTTCATGACTCGCCGGCGATGGTTGAGAAGTCATTAGAGTTAGGAGCCAAAGGTTATCTCAGCAAGCGCTGTAGCCCTGATGAGTTAATCCAAGCCGTACACACGAGCGCAAATGGTGGCTGTTATCTCACGCCCGATATCGCCATAAAGCTTGCGACGCCCATGAAGAATAAAGCCTCTTTAAATCAGCTCACCCGCAGAGAAAGCGAAGTGTGTCAGTTATTGGCGACAGGGCTCGATGTAAAATCTATTGCCGTAGAGCTAGGGGTTAGCCATAAAACGGTGCATGTACACCGTGCCAATGCTATGGACAAACTCAATGTTAAGAACAACGTCGAGTTAGCTAAATTGTTTACACAAGACCAGTATTAATGCGTTCTTACCTAGCCACCTCCCTGTGTGGGGTTTTTATGGCTGGTTGTGCATGGTTCTGTTTGTGGGTTATTGCCTTCTATTTTATTAATGACCCTGAGTTAGCCATTCTGCTTTTCCCGTTTTCACTTCGATTGGGAATGACGCTGCACACTCGCACTCACTATTGGCCTGCTATCTATATTGCCGAGTGGGGGCTTGCGATCGCTTTAGCTCTGCTACTTGATGAACCTCAATGGCTGACGATACTCATCGCCAGTGGATTGAGTATTCCTGCCACGCTAATTGCCAAGCGTTATTATTCTGGTGACCAGAATCGTCACTTGTTAGTGATGGCGAGCTTAATCATGGTCACAGCATTTATTAACGTTGCCGTGGTGGGTTCTCATGTTTCTGCTGTTTACATGGTGTGGTTGGTGAGTATTACTGGCGGACTGATGCTGGTGCCGATGTGTTATCTGGTCTGGAACTATCTATTCCAAAACAAGTGTGCACCATTGAGCTCTTACTTAATCAATAATGTCGTTGAGTTCAAAATCCGTCATATTGCTTTATATAGCGTGTTGTTGGTCGCCAGTATTTTGATACAAACCAGTTTGCCTGATGAGCTAAGGCGCTTTGCCCCGTTCTGTATGGCGATCCCTATTATCTTGCTCGCCGTTCGTTATGGATGGCAAGGTGCTCTGCTTGCAACAATGTTAAATAGTGTCGCGTTGATTGCAGCCCACAGCGGAACATCCAAACTCGAAATTACCGACTTACTCTTGTCTCTATCTGCTCAAACCATCACAGGTATACTGCTTGGTTTAGCGGTTCAAAAGCAGAAAGATCTCAACTCCAAATTGCGAAGTGAACTCTCCAGAAATCAAAACCTTTCACGTCAGTTAGTTACCGCTGAAGAGTCGGTTCGTCGTGATATTGCGCGTGAACTGCATGATGAAATCGGCCAAAACATCACGGCAATTCGTACTCAGGCAAGCATTATTAAACGTGTCGACGCGGCTGAGATGAGCGTTCGCTGTGCGGGTACCATTGAATCATTATCTTTGAATGTTTATGACACCACCAAACGTCTACTTACAAAATTAAGACCTAAGATGCTGGACGATCTGGACCTAAAAGATTCCGTGGAACAGCTTATTCGAGAGATGGAGTTTTCGGATCACGGCGTTGATATTCAGTTAAATTGGCAAGGTGATTACTCGTGTTTGAGTGACACGCTTAAGGTCACTATCTTCAGGCTGTGCCAAGAATCTCTAAACAATGCCTCTAAATACGCCAACGCGAGCGAAATCAGAATTGAACTGCTTTTAGGTGACCAGGCTTATCTTCAGATATCAGATAATGGCATTGGTTTTACAGCGCAAGATCTTCTCAAAGGAATGGGTGTTCGCGGTATGCAAGAGCGTGTTCAGGCGCTCGGCGGCAAGATGACAATCAACGCTAATGGCTCATCTTCGGGTACCAATATCAGCGTTACATTACCTAAAGTGTGAGAACGAATATGTTTGGATTTCTGCGCTCAACAACGTCAGAGAGTGATGCTCTAACTGATGATGAGGTCAATCAGAGTTATCGCTATTGGCGCCTTCACATCATGATAGGAATGTATGTCGGCTATGCGGGTTTTTACTTCACTCGTAAAACCTTTAATTACGCCGCGCCTGCAATGATCACCGATCTAGGTTTGGACAAAGGCGATATCGGCTTAATTGGCACGCTCTTTTATCTTTCTTATGGCTTATCGAAATTTATCTCAGGCACGATATCGGATCGGTCGAACCCTCGTTACTTCATGGGGCTTGGCCTAATCGCGACTGGTCTGATAAACATCGCGTTTGGCTTTTCGAGTTCGTTAGCGGCTTTTATCTCGCTATGGGTACTGAATGCATGGTTCCAAGGTTGGGGCTGGCCATCGTGTTCCAAGTTATTGACGACTTGGTATTCTCGCTCCGAAAGAGGCTTTCGCTGGGCAATCTGGAATACAGCGCACAACGTTGGTGGAGCGCTTATCCCTATTCTTGTGGGTTATCTAACGCTGCAGTTCAGTTGGCGAGCTGGGTTTATCTGGCCGGGTGTGATTGGTGTTTTTATCGGTCTTATTGTCTGCTGGCGCTTACGTGACAAGCCCACCACCATGGGACTTCCGACGGTAGGGAAGTGGCGCAGTGATCACCTGGAATTAGCGCAAGAGAGCCATGGGCAAGGGTTAAGCTATCGAGAGATCCTGAAAACCTATGTGTTCAGCAATAAGTACATTTGGTTGCTCGCCTTTAGTTATGTGTTGGTTTACATCGTAAGAACGGCAGTTAACGACTGGGGCAATTTATACCTCACCGAAGAACACGATTACAGTTTGATCAACGCCAACGCTGCCTTGTCTCTGTTCGAGATAGGAGGTTTTGTTGGTTCACTTGTTGCTGGGTGGGGATCGGATAGGTTGTTTGGTGGCAACCGCGGTCCAATGAACATCTTGTTTGCGATTGGCATCTTCCTTTCGGTTTCGGCTTTATGGCTTATGCCTTTAACCAACTTTGTGTTTCAAGCGGCTGGGCTATTCTGCGTTGGCTTTTTTGTTTTTGGCCCTCAAATGCTTATTGGCATGGCGGCGGCGGAATGTTCACATAAAGACTCTGCCGGGGCGGCGACAGGTTTTGTTGGCTTGTTTGCTTATATGGGAGCAGCACTTTCTGGTTACCCATTAGCGCTCGTTCTAGAAGCTTACGGCTGGAGTGGGTTCTTCATTACCATCTCTACTTGTGCGGCCGTTATTGGCTTGCTGTTACTGCCTTTCTTACAAGCTCAATCACCTCAGAAAAGTGCAGAAGCTCGCTCTGGTTTTTAAGGAACGATAACAAGACAGTCACTAGTATTTGTATTCAGATGCTTGTATCGCTGCTGTAATCAGTGCGATACAAGCCGCTATCTTATTCTCAGCGCTTTCTACTCGTGATATTCAAATGTGACTATTTTCACGCTTTTCATCGGTCTCACCTGTTTCTAAGAATTTTTCCTATTGCGTCTAAGACCTCATCTCATGTGGGTTCTAGCCGAGCTCTGTAGTCTTTCTAATTATTTACGTTATTAGAAATCAGCTCTCTGAATTGTGTTCAAAGGGCTCACTACGGAAAACGCCATGTCACTCAGCCACCTCTCAGAACACTCATTTTTCCCAATGGAAAACACCATCCAAAATTATGCATGGGGGAGCATTTCTTCGATACGTGAACTGTTTGGCTTTCAGAATGAGTCACAAGAGCCGCAAGCGGAAGTTTGGATGGGAGCGCATCCAAAAGGTTGCTCAATGGTTAAGCTTGACCAGCACTTGGTGCCTCTCTCTGAGCTGATTAACAAGAATAAACCGGCCTATCTATCAAGCGATATTGCGCAGGAGTTTGGTGAGCTGCCGTTCTTGTTTAAGATCTTGGCAGCAGAAAAAGCGTTGTCTGTTCAGGTTCACCCAAACAAGCGCCAAGCAGAGGTTGGCTTTGCAAGAGAGGAGCAAGCAGGAATCCCTCTGACTGCAGGACATCGTAATTACAAAGACTCTAACCACAAACCTGAATTGGTTTACGCGATCACTGAATATCAAGCAATGAATGGCTTTCGAGAATTCGATGAAATATTAGGGTTGTTCAGAAAGTTGAATTCGAGCGAGCTGGCTGGTTTAGTTGAAGAGTTTGGCAACCACCTTGATTCTCTAGGTTTAGAGGCGTTTTTCCGCGATCTATTAACGTTGAATGAACAACGTAAACATCAAGCATTAGAGCAACTTCTGACTTACGCGGCTGCTCATCAAGACCAAGCGGAGTTTGCTTTGGTTATTGAGCTTAGTCATCAGTATCCAAACGATATTGGTCTATTTTGTGTTCTGCTTCTTAACTTGATCACATTGACCCCGGGTGAAGCGATGTATTTGAATGCGAATACTCCGCATGCTTACATTAAGGGAACTGGGCTCGAGATCATGGCAAATTCAGACAACGTTTTGCGAGCAGGTTTAACGCCAAAGCACATTGATGTCGCCGAGTTGGTTGCCTGTACAGAGTTCAAACCGATCCCGTTTGAACGCTTGTTGTTAGCGCCCTCAAAACTGGGTCAATGTGATAGTTATGATATTCCTGTCAGTGATTTTGATTTCAATATCTTTCATCGCCCTCAGCAAGAAGAAGTGATCACAAGCGGTGCTGAAATTTTGATGGCAATAGATGATGATTTAACGCTAGTGAGCCAAAGAGGTGAGCACTTAACCCTTACGAAAGGGCAATCGGTATTTATCCCGGCTTATATTGGTCATTATGTACTGAGCAGTAATGGGCGAGTGGCTAGGGCGTTTAATTAGAGATGGTGTTTGTGGTATAGATTGAGCTCCATCCCCACAAAATCATCATCTCCTTCATCAACAACGTGATAGCCAAGCGATTGATAAAAGTTAATAGCACGAGCATTACTTTTAAAACTCGATAGAGTGACTTGACTAAGTTGCTCTGCCATAGCTTTTTTATGTATGAGAGTCATGACTTGCTTGCCAAGCGAACGACCTTGGTACTGGGGGAAAATGATCAGCAAATGAATATGGTATGCGTTGTCATAAGGTTTAAAGCAGGCGAGCCCCACTCTTTTATTTTCGCGATATACCCAATGAAACCAAGATGGATGGTATTCGTTTAAAAGTCGTTGACGTTGAAAGTCGTCATCCCAGCCGAAAACGCTATCTACGTGTATGAAGATACCTTGTTTAACACACGCAAACAGTTCATCGAATTCAGAATTTGAAGCGAGTTGGAGTTGTATGTTCTCTTCTTTCATTGCCACTTTTACCGCTTCCTTATCAAACGCCTTTGAATAAGCAAACAGTAACATAATTGAAGAAGCCGAATTAGATTAGATTTGCGAAGTGATGAAACCAAAAAGCCATGCGTGATGCATGGCTAAGAATAAAGTCTTGGATTGATTTTTCTATACGATCTTAAGCGCGTGATGGCGCGTGAGCTGTTTGTGTAGCGAGTCTTTGAGCTCCATGCGTTCTACTTTGAGGTTGTGCATGCTGTCGTCATCGATAGGGCTGCCAGAGATTTCTAGCTGACGGATGTCGTAGTCGAGTTGGTGGTATTTCTGCATGTCTGCTTTGAATTTTTCGTCGTCGTGGTTGAGCTGAACAATGTCTAATTTAAGATCTGGGAAATCTAAGATAAAGGCATGGTTTTCATTGAGCATTGGCACTTCCTCTCTAGTCGAATTATTAACAGTATAGAAGTAATTTTTCGAAAGAAATGTGGTTCAAAACACAAAGCCGTAAAGCGATCAAAAAAGGGCGTAAACTCGTAGGATTATCCTCGAACTTGCGCCCTTTTGTATGTATATAGCTAACTATTTATAGTTATATGTTTAGAACTATAAGAGTTTAAAGCAGAAAGTTTACTTTGCTTTCTTACCAGAGCGTTGCTGCTCTTTGTGTGCAAGCTTCTCTTTTTTGCGTTGCTCGATAAGGTGAGCAGCTTCGCCGCCTACGTGGGTTTCGCCACGAGCATTCGACAGTTGAACTTGCTTTTCACGTTCACGGAAACGGGCTTTCTGCTCGTCGCTGTGCTTATCAATACACTTAGGGCAGCTTACGCCTTTCTCGAAGTGTTTAGAGGCTTTGTCTTCGTCAGTGATTGGCAGGCGACACGCGTTACACACATCGTAACCGCTCTTTTCTAGCTGGTGGTTTACTGCAACTCGACCATCAAATACGTAGCAGTCGCCTTCCCACATACTCTCTTCTTCAGGTACCTCTTCTAGGTACTTAAGAATGCCGCCTTCAAGGTGATAAACCTCATCAAAGCCTTGCTCTTTCATGTAGGCTGTTGATTTTTCGCAACGAATACCGCCAGTACAGAACATCGCAACTTTCTTGTGCTTCTTAGGATCAAGGTTGTCTTCAACGTATTGAGGGAATTCACGGAAGGTTTCTGTGTTTGGGTTTACAGCATTTTTGAAGGTGCCGATGTCCACTTCGTAGTCGTTACGAGTATCAACCAGAATCACATCAGGATCAGAGATCAATGCGTTCCATTCGTTTGGTTTCACGTAAGTGCCGACAACGTGGCGTGGGTCGATGCCCTCAACGCCCATGGTTACGATCTCTTTCTTAAGCTTAACCTTGGTGCGGTTGAATGGTTGTTCTTCGTTGAACGACTCTTTGTAAACAACATCAGCCAAGCGAGAATCTTGTTTGAACCATTGAAGAAGGGCGTCGATAGATTCGCGCTTACCTGCAACGGTACCGTTGATGCCTTCACTCGCAAGTAACAAAGTACCGCGGATTTGGTTGGCTTCTAACACGTCGGTTAGTGGCTGGCGAATTTCTTGGTAATCATCAAGTGCTACGAATTTATACAGAGCACATACAACATATTGAGACATGGTTTTTCCTTTCTGCGAGCTGGAACGTAAATCCAGAGCGGTTGCCTGTTTTGATCAGAACTGAGTATTTCAACTTAGTTCTGTCTTGTTGGCTTATTAAAATCAGGCGCAGTATAACCAAGGCGGTGCGGGACAAAAACCAACCAAACGTAGGGCTATATAACATCATTTTTGATGTGGTTTTAGGTGTGATAAAAAGGCCGTTATTTGAAAAGCAGTTTTAACTCAAATAAGGAGTGGTGCTTTGTTGTCTACTGAATACTTGGCTAAGAACTTATGTAGTATCTCATCTCAATGAGTTGGTGTTCTCCGACGATTTCCACTTCACGAATGAACTCAAAGCCGAACTTTTCATAGTAATTCTTTAGGTATTGATGGGCGTGGATTTCAATGACTTTGGCACTATGTTCAGAGGCGTGTTTTAGAAGTGCGCTAACAATTTTAGACGCGATACCAGATCCTCGATAAGGCTGTAGAACCGCAACACGTGCCATGGTTGAGTGTCCTGATTCATCAATGTGCAAGCGTGCCGTCGCGACTAAATTATCTTCATCGGTGATCAGTGCATGATGTGATACTGGGTCTAACCCATCAAGATCCAATACATGGGGGATACCTTGTTCAACAACGAATACTTGACGACGAATGGACTGTGCTTTCGTTATCAATTCTGGGTTGTTACCAATCACCAATTCCATTTCATTGCTCCATGCTGCTAACGA
This sequence comes from Vibrio sp. ZF57, assembly GCF_001691235.1. Classification (NCBI taxonomy): domain Bacteria; kingdom Pseudomonadati; phylum Pseudomonadota; class Gammaproteobacteria; order Vibrionales; family Vibrionaceae; genus Vibrio; species Vibrio sp. ZF57. The sequence continues at coordinate 23,307 of NZ_MAKD01000003.1, forward strand.
ATGTTTTGAAAATACCCTATTTGTGAGGGGCTGTACGTTTGTAACTTGTCCTTAAACTAAGGCTTTTGAATAGCTGCTTGTCTCTATATCGATGATCTCTACGGTCAATGAAGCATTGGATAGTGGAAGAGCAAGTAATTGGTCCAAAATGGACTTGGAGAGCATCGCTTTAACGCTTTCGTTACGCCCAGACAAAATACGCACAGAGACATGCACGAAGTCTTCTTTTACTTCGCCGGTTTGGTAATGCTGATAGGCAAGGCTGCGTACTTTGATGTCTTCTCCTGTTGGTGAGAACAACTGAGATTCCATCGCGCCGAGAAACACTTTCTGATTGATTTGCTGACCATCAATAGTGGATGAGTGTTCGATAATACAATGAGGCAAAGTGAAGTCCTTTCTGTGTTTTATAGCGACCTAAAATTAAGGCCAATGTGACTCTCTTGTTGAGAATGATATTGGCCCTTAATGCTAATTCGTTGCGGCTTTCTCGGCAATAAGCCGATCAGGCTATCACCAAAGCGGTCAGTATCGTCAGCGATTACGCTTGGTTAAGTACTTCCGCTAAGCGTTTCACCGCTTCTGTTAATTCTTCTGGGTTGGCGTTAGTGAAGTTTAGGCGCAGTGCGGCTTTTGCTTCATCGGCCTTTGGATAGAATACTGGGCTTGGTACTACCGCGACGCCATTCGATAGCAAAGTCTTAGCTAATTCGAAGGTATCGCACTCTGGGATCTCAACCCAAATGAACATCCCGCCATCTACGGCTTTTAACACACAATCTGCAGGCAGTTGTTTTTCTAGCTCTGAAAACAACACTTCATAACGAGACTTGTACAGTGTGCGAATGTTTTCCATATGCACGCCAAAGTCTTCATGTTTTAGAAGGCCAACAAGCAGCGCTTGCATGGGTACACTTGAGTGCAAGTCAGCGCCTTGCTTCACTTTGATCAGTGGCTCAAGGTAGCTGCGTTTGCCTGTTACCGCGCCAATACGTAGGCCTGGCGATGCAATCTTAGAGAATGAACGAAGAACGATAGAGTTATCAGGGCAGAACGAAGAAACCAATGGCAGTTCCGTACCAGTGAAACGTAGCTCACGGTATGGTGCATCTTCAATGAAGGCTACGTTGTATTTGATACACAACTCAGCCACTTTTTGACGAGTTTCTGTTGCCCAGCACACACCGGTTGGGTTGTGGAAATCAGGCACGGCATAGAACATTTTTGGCGCTTGCTCGGCAAAGCATGTTTCCAGTTCATCTAGGTTCGGGCCAAATTCAGTTTGAGACACGGTAGCGATGTTTGCTTGAACTAGGCCAAACACCTGCATCGCACCTAGGTAGCTTGGCGCTTCCATCACAACCACATCACCCGGGTCAACATACGCACGCGCAATCAAATCCAAACCTTGCTGAGAACCTGTACAGATCATGGCCGTGTGTGACTCTGGCAATTGGTAGATTTGTGTTAGGTGATCAAGCAACGGGCCATAACCTGCGGTCGAACCGTATTGGAAAACTTCAGGCATGTTCGCTAGGTTTTCTAGCGTTGGCTTCATTAAATCGATTGGGAATGTTTTCTCGTCCGGTAAACCGCCGGCCAATGAGATGACATTTGGATCACTTGCGGCTGCGAGGATCTCTCGAATGTATGAAGATTGAATCTGTTGTAATGACTGTGCGATTTCCATGTGTTGTGTCTCGTCGTTTATCGTTTTTATTCTATCGCTTGATATTACACGGCAATTGTAAAAACTAGCGTGTCCGTTTATGCTCTTAAACATGTCCATTTATGCTATTTAAACGATGTCACGTCAACACATATCGCGAATCAATGATGTCCTGTTCCATATTCACCAAGACATCAGTCAGCCTTTGTCTGCCAAAGAGTTATCTGAGATAGCGGCCTATTCAGAACAGCACTTTCATCGCACCTTTAAAAGCGTGGTCGGGGAGTCGTTGCATCAATATATCCGACGCACTCGAATGGAGTATGCAGCCAACCAATTGATGTTTGATACCAGCTCGTCAGTGGTCGAGATCGCCCATAAATGTGGCTTTAGCTCGGTGTCTTCGTTTAGTCGAGCATTTAAAGCGACCTTTAATATGTCTCCGGGCGAGTGGCGTAAACACGATTTACAAGTAGCAGAAAAACCCTATTTGAAAGATTCCGAAGTGGCGGCGGGCTATTTGAATGTGGCGCAGCGAGTATTGCCCGAACCCAAGATCGTTGAAGTGCCTGAACGCATGGCGGCCTATGTTCGACATACGGGTTATAACCGCTCTATTCGCAATGCGTGGTTGATATTGAAAGCGTGGGCGAATTCCGAACAGCGTGATTTCTCGAGCCAATTTGGTTTGCATCACTCAAACCCTGCTTGGGTTGAAATGGATCAGTGTCGTTATGTGGCGTGTATCGCGATTGATGAGCCGATTAAGTATCGTAGCGTAGTTAATCAGATGGTGATTCCGGGCGGCTTACACGCTGTGTTTCGACTAAATGGCCGCTATGGAGAACTGCTACCACAGATCAGTATGGTGTTAGAAAAGTGGCTACCCACATCTGGTTTCAAACAGCGCTCGACTCCCGCGTATGTGCATTATCATCAGAATCACTTCCTTAATAGTGATGAAATATTCGAGCTCGATTTCTACCTTCCCGTGAGCTTTTACTGAGCCTTTACTAGGTTAACCATTGAGTTGGCTCAGTAATTGGTTTTGTTGTGTTTTGTCGAGCGTGATTTTACTCATTTGTTGTGGCTAATTTGCTCGCTCAATGACAGAAAGGCCTCTTATGTTGATGGTGCGATAGGAGAGAAGCTTGTTGATAAACGACTCTAAGTAAATGATGACAACGTACGGATTAAACGATAGCATCCCGCTCTAATTGCAAATAGTTCTTAATATCACCCGCTAGAATATATGACCATTACCCACAAAGATTATCTGAAAATTGCCTTCCCTTTCATCATCTCAACGGTGACACAGCCTCTACTAGGTGCTGTGGATACCGCTGTTATCGGCCAACTTGGTATTGCTGAACTGATTGGCGGCGTGGCGATCGGCACCATCATTATGAACACCATGTATTGGTTGTTTGGTTTTTTCCGTGTCAGTACCACGGGCCAAAGTGCGATGGCACTGGGTAAGGGAAACCGCACTGATTTGGCGGGTAGCTTGATGCGTCCGTTTGTGCTGTCTGGTTTAGTGGGTTTGATCTTTATCTTGATACAACCACTCATCTGGCAAGGCGCAATGTGGGTGATAGAGCCTGAAGCCAATGTAGCCGAGCACGCGCATATCTACTTCAGTATTTTGATTTATGGCGCGCCTTTCGTGTTGCTTAACTACACCATTATTGGTTGGTTAATGGGACAGGCGAAAGCCAAAGACGTTCTTTATACACAAGTGTTTGGTAATGTGTTGAACATTGTCTTGGATGCGGTGTTTGTACTTTATTTCGATTTGGGTGTCGCAGGTGTGGCTTACGCAAGTTTGATTGCACAAGTTACCACCTTTGCTATTGGTATGACACTGGTGATTAAGACCAGCAATATCTCGATCTCTTACTTCGTACCATCTGTATTTTAGTTTTCTTCAATATGATGGCGCGTACTGGTTCTAAACTGGGTGCCGATGTTCTGGCTGCTAACGCGCTCTTGATGCAGGTGACCTTCATTGTCAGTTACATGTTTGACGGCATTGCCAATGCATCGAGTGTGTTCGCGGGTAAAGCGGTAGGTCAGAAAAATGCTTCAATGTTGGATCGTGTATTAAGACTTAACTTCCAATGGACGGCGAGTTTTATTGCCGTACTAACTTTCCTCACCTTGGTATTCAAAGACAGCATTGTTTTCTTGTTTACCGATATCCCAACGCTTGTCGCTCTATATCAAGAGGTGGTTCCGTGGTTGATTGTGTTCCCGCTGGTGTCTGGCTTTGGCTTAACGGTTTACGGCATCTTTACCGGAACGGGTACCACGCGTCCGGTTAGGGACTCTAGCATCGCTACTTTGTTGGTTTTCTTAGCGGTACAGGCATTATCAATCGATATGTGGGGCAATCATGGTTTGTGGTTGGCGTTTACCTTGTTTTATCTTGGACGTATTGCCTTCTTGTATCCGTTTATCGCACAAGTTAAGCAGAAGTACCTTGCAACAGAAGGTGCATCCGCGGCGTGTCATTAGGTTAGAAACACAGTCGTTCTTGCCAGTAGCTTTGAAAGCGCCTGACAGCATTATGCTAAGGGCGCTTTTTTTATCTAATGACCTAGTAAAAATGGTCAATCAAACAGTAAATAAAATACTGTACGGTTAAATGTTCGCTTTTCATCATGTAGGCTTAATGATAGAGTTGTTATGTTATAACATCCATTTATGAGTGTCTGCGTGAACGCCCCACTTCTGTCTGTTGACCAATTAACGATCAAAACCTCTTCGAGAACACTTTTTCAAGATATTCATTTCGATGTATATCGAGGTGAGCTGCTGGCGATCATGGGCCCATCAGGCATTGGTAAGTCGATGCTTTCACGCGCGATTGCAGGTTTTCTGCCGGAAACGGTTGAGGTTGAAGGTCATATTTCTCTATCTGGTGAAGCTGTGTGTGGTTTGCCTATGTTGCAAAGAACTGCCACACAGCGCCCCGCAGTTATCTTCCAAGATGCGCTTCAAGCTTTGAACCCTCTGGTTTCAATAGAAGGTCAACTCTGCCTTGCCTTGACGGGAACTCGCACTAAGCTTAAATCAAAAGAAAAAATTCAAATTACCGAGTTGCTGAATCAACTTGGTTTTCCTAATCCAGAAACCATCTTGCCGTTGTACCCGAGCCAAATTTCGGGTGGGCAACGCCAACGTGTGTGTATTGCGATTGGCTTGCTGAGTAACGCCGATATTATCATCGCCGATGAACCAACCAGTGCGTTAGATCCGGTGACAGAGCAAGAGATACTTAAGCTGATTCGCGACAATGTTAAACAGCGTCAAATTGGTGGTTTACTCATCACCCATGACCTGCATAGCGCGTTGGCGTGTGACAAGCTGTTAGTCATCGATGATGGTGGTGTGGTGGCTTACGGTGCACCGAAACATGCACTTGAGTCGAGCTCTCACGCTTTCTGCTGTTCATTGAGAGACTTAATCGAATGAGCTCGACCTTATCACTAAACTCAGAAGCCTCGCCATTAATGCCAGTGACTGATTCAGAAACACAAACACCGATAGAGATTAAGTTCGACAATGTGAGTGTTCACTACTACTCCGTACCAAGTTGGTTGGGTGGTAAAGCGTTCAAAGCGCTACAGAACATAGACCTTAATGTTGAAGACAAAAGCCTAGCAATTGTTGGGCGTTCTGGTGCCGGTAAATCAACGTTAATTGAACTGCTATTTGGCCTTAAAGCGCCAACCGTTGGTCAAATAAACTTGTTCGGTTATTCGCTCCCAATTCGCGATAGCAAAGCGCAAGCAACGGTGTGTCGCTTGATTCAATTGGTGCCTCAAGAGCCCCACACTAGCCTCAACCCTTACTATACCGTTCGACAGATCTTAGCCGAACCTCTAAGTAACTTAGATGTTTCGGGTAATCATGAAGCCATCATTGAAGAGGCGCTTTCAGACGTTGGATTGCCTGCCAGTTTGCTCTTACTGAAACCGAATCAACTTTCTACAGGCCAAGCTCAACGTGTGGCTATCGCTCGGGCTCTTGTCGTTAGACCCGCAGTGCTGGTGGCCGATGAACCTACTGCCAGCCTTGACCCAGTGAATCGCCAAAGGTTGTTGGACTTGGTTAATTCATTAAAAAAGAAGCGCGATATGCGAATCGTTTTGGTGACGCATGATCTCGTTGCGGCAAAGGCGCTTTGTGAAGAAATTCTGGTTCTTGACCATGGCGAGATGGTGGAGCATGGACCGACACCTCAAGTGATGAGCACACCTGCTCACCCTGCGACTCAGTTGCTGATCGAAGCTCAGCCACCTTCGAAATCTACTTGTTAAACACAACCTTATTTATTGCGAAATACTGCTTATTAACGAAATACTGCTTATTAACACAACACTGCTTACAGAGAAAAATAACTATGCGTTTTAATTCAATCAAACTGGCTTGCGCGCTTGCGTTGGCTCTGCCTTTGACGGGCTGTTTTGACTCTCAACCAGAGTCGAGCGATGCGGCGGTCAAATCTGAAATTCGTGTTGCGATGATGCAGCCACCAAGAACGGGCCTATCGCCACTTTCTGATGACGCGTTCAAACTATCACGTTGGAGCACGGCTGAAACGTTAGTCAACTTGAGCCCAACCTCAGAAGCAGAACCAATGCTAGCGACTGATTGGAAACATCTTGATCCACTGACTTGGCAGTTCACGATTCGCCAAGGCGTTAAATTCCACGATGGCTCTACATTAACCTCAGAATCCGTAGTGAACTCTTTGCAGAAAGCGCTTGAGGCGGCACCTAAGCCACGCATTCTAGATGGTGTCGATCTCGAAGTGAAAGCGATGGACAACTACCGCGTAGAGATCAAGACCAGCTTTGATGACCCTCTTCTACCAAGCCGTTTATCAAGCCCTCAATTAGCGATCCTAGCAGCAAGTGCTTATCAAGAAGATGGTCGTGTTAGTCCAATTGGCGCAGGTACTGGCCCGTTTGAGTTGACTGAAATTAACGGCACAACCAGCGCGAAACTGAAACGTTTTGACGGCTACTGGGGCGAAAAAGCGCAAGTAGAATCTGTAATTGCAGAATACGTTCCTAATGGTTTTGCTCGTGCTGCAGCACTGAGAACCGGCACGGCTGACGTCGTTGAAGCGGTACCCGTTTCACAAATCGCGACCATTGATCCGAACCTACTTTACGAAGTGGCAATGCCTCGTACTAATACGCTTTACCTGAACAACAAGTCAGGCGTATTTAGCGATATTGAACTGCGTAAGGTAGCGGCAGCTGCAGTAGACCGTGAGCAGATCGTGAATACTGTTTATGAAAACCACGCGGATATCGCGCAAGGCCTATTAGGTCCTGCACTTGCTTGGGCTGAACCAATTCGACCTGAAGGTCAGGCAGTTGACAAAACGCTAAAAGCGAACGGCGAAAGCATTGTTATTGGTACCTTTACCGACCGTGCAGAGCTTCCAGAAGTGGCAGCGCTACTGAAGCAACAACTTGAAGCGGCTGGTTTCAAGGTTGAGCTGGATATTCGTGAATATGCTCAGATCGAGAACGATGCGCTATCTGGTAAGTTTGACGCGTTTATCCTTTCTCGTGCAACGGTTCTAGATTCGGGTGACCCAGTGGCTTACATGATGAGCGACTTTGGTTGTAAGGGTTCATTCAACCTTGGCCAGTTCTGTTCTCAAGAGGTAGATAAAGCACTGAATCACGCTGACCTACAACCGCTAGGTGCGCTGCGTCACCAAGCGATCATCGAAGCTGAACAAAAAATCCTTAACGATTTCGCGGCTATCCCGCTGCTTCACGAACGTGTGATTCAAGGTGAAAGTGAGCGTGTAAGCAATGTCGTTCGTGACCCAAGTGAACGTCGCTTGGTTGACCAAACTACACAGGTCAAAAAAGCGACACAAGTTAACCCGGCAACACAGGCTAACTAAATAAATGTTATCTGCTGAGACTCTGCGTCGAACCTTATTTCTCTTGACGCCTTGGTTATCAAGAATCGCCTCACTGATTGTGGTGGTGATTCTTGTTGGTTTGATGCCTGACATTGCAGGCATCGATCCAAGCCAATCTATTCTGCGGGCTAGGGCGGGGCAACAACACCTGCTTACGCCTGAAGCTTTAGCGGCGGTACGCGCTGATCTTCAGCTTGACCGTTCAGCTATTGAGCGCCTGCTCGACTGGGTAGGAAGTGCTTTTTCAGGTGATCTAGGTGAATCATGGATTGATGGTTCCTCGGTTGCATTAAGCATTCAAAAAACAGCATCTACGTCTCTGTTTTTGATGTCTAGCGCATTGGTGATGACTTTCGTACTGTGTGGTGCAGGCCTGCTTGCCACCTTACGCAGTTGGAAGAAGGGCAAGCTGGGGCAGAGCTACAGCAGTTTAAGTACGGTATTAATATCGTTGCCAGAGTACGTAGTGGCCTCGGTATTAATACTGGTGTTCTCTATCTGGTTAGGTTGGCTGCCGCCGTATGGTTGGCAAGGTTGGCAAGACATCTGGCTACCGAGCTTAGCGCTTGCATTGCCTGCCAGTGGTCTGTTTAGTCGCCTACTCAGAGACAGTTTACAACGCGTTTTAAATGAACCTTGGGTGATCACTTGGCTCAGTGCCAACGTTCATTCCAATCAAATTATTCGCTTTGCGCTGAAAAGAGCGCTGAGCAGTCTGATCCCGCAAATCGCGATGATCGTGATTGGCTTAACTGGTGGCGCAGTCGCGGTTGAGCTTATCTTCTCGATCCCTGGTATCGGGCGCATGATTCTTGGTGCAGCCAAGGCGCAAGACTTACCAATTCTGCAAGGCGGCTTATTGGTGTTGCTGCTATTTTCAATTGCCGTGAGCAGCATGAGCTTGTTTGTTCAGCAATTGATTCTTGGCCACAGCCTGAAAAGCGGCAAGCTCATCAGTAGCCACTCTTCGTTTCGTTTTACCCAGAACCGCGCAAAGCGTGTCACTGCTTTTGCGATCTTCTCTTTCCTAATTGCTATCGTTGTATGGGCTGCATTCCGAGACCCATACACTAGCCAATTCGCACGCTTGGCATCACCGAGTTGGCAAGCACCTTTGGGCGCAGATGGCATTGGTCGAGACCTACTGGCGAGAATTGGTTCTGGTATGATTGCGACCTTCCAAGCCGGCATATTGGCAACGTTCTTGAGCTTGGTGACGGGCATCATCATGGGTTTCAACACCCGCTTTAGCCAAGGCCTTATCGAGATCACTAAGGGTATCCCATACATCATTGCAGGCTTGCTTGTTGCAGGCTTAACGGGGATGAATCCGAACAGCGCATTAATCGCGATTGTATTGGTGTCGTGGGCGCCGCTAGCTGCACACTGCTCAAGCTTGATCGTAGAAGCCAAGGCTCAACCTTATACACACCTCGCGCCACTATGGGGCACCAGTAAGCTTAGAATCTTCCGTTTCTACTTGCTTCCGTATGTGTTGCCACCGTTGTTAAGACACGCGATGTTGAGGCTACCGGTTATCACTCTAAGTCTGACCTCGCTGAGCTTCATCGGATTAGGGGCAAAGCCACCAACACCTGAATGGGGTTTGATGATCGCAGAGAACCTTCCATACATTGAGCGCGCGCCATTAGCAGTCATGGGGCCAATTGTTGGGCTGATCTTGTTGGGTGCAGCCATTAACTTGATGTTTGATGACTAACGTAAAGATCCGGTCGCTGAGGTTTCTAAATTGACGATCCGATTGGGTATTCGATTTAGCATTTATGTTGTAACCTTAGCCCTGCTTTTTAGAGACGCTTTTTGATCGGCTCGAAAGTTAAACAGGCCCTAGTTAAGTGTAAAGGATTCAACATGTATCTAGTTTTGTATTGCCACAATATTGGTATGACCGACTTTTCTTTCTTTGAGACGGAAGATTTCGATAAGGAAGATGGCTATATCGTGCGAGGCAAATGGCCGAACGAGAAAGCGTTCCGTGATTACGTAACCAAAGAGTTTGGTGACATGAACGAGTTCCAAGTGATCGACTTAATCGCCAAAGGCGCAGAAGCAGAACACTACTCGCCAGAAGAGTTGGTGCGCTTAGCTCAGTAGCCGCTAGCTCAGCAATATCTAGCTCGGTAATACGTTTTAAATCGAATAAACAAATGGCAGCCTGATTGGGCTGCCATTTTTCGTTTTAAGCTAGAGCACGTTGCTCGCAGTATGAGTGGATCTACTGCGCCACTTCGTCCACCAAGTACAAGATTGATTGATACGGAATGCCACTGTGGTGTGATAAACCGATCTCACAGGTTCGGCTGTTACTAAAGCCACGAGTGCAGTTGCTCGGCACTTGTTCCTTGAGTGGGTGGACTGCCGCTTCATTTAGTTCTGGCGTAGTGAAGCCTTTGTCACCCGCCCAGCCACAACATTGAATATGCTCTGGAACAATCACTTCTTCGGTACAGGCTTTAGCGAGGTTTAGCATCGCACTTTCTAAGCCCATTCGGCGAGAGCTACAAGTGACATGCAGCATTACGGTTTCTTTCAGTGGCTCAAGCGTCAGGTGCTCTAGCAAGTATTGATTCACAAACCCTGTCGGCTCTAGCACCTCTAATGGCTTGGTGAACTGCTCAATACTGCGTTTAGCACATGGGCTGGTATCCATCAATATTGGGTATTCACCCTGACGACTGGCTTGCCATAGCACTTCTTCCAACTGCTGAGCCTTCGACTGTGCTAAGTCGGTCATTCCTTTGCTGTCGTAAGGCATACCACAGCATTGGTCATCTAGCTTCTTCGGTAGAATTACCTCGAATCCTGCCTTGTTGAGCAAAGACATGGTCACTTCAGTAAGAGGACGTTGGTCGCCCGCATCACTTTGTTGCCCCATGGTTCGACTGGCACACGAAGGGAGGTAAACCACTTTCTTATGATTGCTTGAGTTTTCTGCCGTCACTGGTGATGAGACTAGCGTGTGACTATTGGATTGCGGCATCTCAGGCATCCAAACTGGCGTCGCGCCTTTGGTGATAGAGCGCAAGCCGTTAGTTAGCTTGCCGACAGTATTTGCGCCTAATACTTTGCTCGCTACTTGGTTGGTTTTGAGGCCAGCCTTGGTGAGTTTTGTAGTGGTCGAGAAATGATCCGCTGTCCACTTAGCGATTGGCGTAAATTTCTCGTACTTGGCAATACGAAGCTTTTTAATCAAATCACCGGTGTTGATTCCCACTGGACAACGTTCGGCACACAGGCCGGTTGCGGCGCAAGTATCAATGCCTTGGTATTCAAAGGTTTTCTCTAGTTCGCTTGCTTCTATCTCTTCACCCGCAGCTCGGCGGCGTTGTAACTCGCGGTACAGCACGATACGTTGGCGTGGCGATAGAGTTAAGGTACGAGACGGACAAACAGGCTCACAGAAGCCACACTCGATACAGCGGTCGACAAGGTCGTCGGCAGCAGGCATTGGCTTCAAATTCGTGATGTGTGAATTTGGATTGTCGTTAATAATAACACCGGGGTTGAGCAGTCTTTCTGGATCAAACAAGGCTTTGATCTGTTGCATCAAGGCGTAGCCATCTTTACCCCATTCCAATTCGACATAAGGTGCCATATTACGGCCAGTGCCATGTTCTGCTTTCAGGGAACCTTGGTATTTCACCGCGACCAGTTCGGCAACGTCATCCATGAAACCGCCGTAGCGATCGATTTCTGTTTGGCTGTCGAAGCCTTGAGTAAATACAAAGTGCAGGTTGCCTTCAAGGGCGTGACCGAAAATGATCGCTTCGCTGTAGTCGTATTTATCGAACAACTCTTGCAGCTCTCGAATACCGTTAGCCAGGTTTTCAACAGGGAAAGCCACGTCTTCGATGATAACGGTTGTGCCAACTTCACGAACGGCCCCAACTGCTGGGAACATGCCTTTTCGAATGCCCCACAGGGTTGCAACAGTCTTTGGATCGGACGTAAAAGGGACCGATTCAACAATCGTGTAATCAGCCAATGCATCCAAAATTGATTTACATTGTAAATCTAAGTCCTGCTGGGAGCTGGCGTGTGATTCCACCAAAATAGCCGCCGCTTCTAAATCTAGGTTTGGCATAAACGCAGGCATACCCGGTTTATCCGCGACAGAACGTAGCGCCCTGCCGTCCATCAACTCAACGGCTGCAACCGGAGTTTTGGATAATGTAGTTACGGCTTTACTTGCTTGCTCGATGTCGGCAAACACCAATAGCGCTGAAGCTTTGTTCGGGTGTTCAATCACCGTGTTGTAAGTGATCTCGGCTATGAAGCCTAGCGTGCCTTCTGAGCCAATCATCAGGTGTTTGATGATCTCAATTGGATCGTGGTAATCGACCAAGGCATTCAGAGCGTAGCCAGTGGTGTTTTTGAGGCGGTACTTGTGGCGGATTCTGTCTGCAAGTTCTTGGTTTGACGCTGTCTGTTGATGTAATTCGACAATGCCTTCAAACAGGTCTTTATGTGATTCCTTGAATGCCTCAACACTTGCGTTGTCAGCCGTATCAAGCAGGGAGCCATCACTCAATACGATTTTCATGCTCTCAACGGTGCGATACGAGTTTTGCGCAGTACCACAACACATGCCGCTGGCGTTATTCGCCGCGATGCCACCGATTTTACAGGTATTGATTGAAGCTGGATCTGGGCCGATTTTACGTTGGAAAGGGGCGAGGTATTTGTTGGCATCAGCACCAATCACACCGGGCTGAAGAATGATCTGATTGCCGTTATCGACAATTTCATGACCACGCCAGTCGTCGGTAAGGGTGATGAGCACCGAGTCTGAAACCGCTTGTCCTGACAGGCTGGTGCCTGCGGCGCGGAAGGTAAAGTGAATGCCGAGTTCGCGACAGCTTTGAATGGTGAATATCACTTCGTCTAAGTTTTTAAGCCTTAGAACCATTTTCGGCACCAAGCGATAGAAACTCGCATCGGTGCCGTAAGCCAATCGCTTTGCCTCTTGCGTGACAATGCGTTCTGTTTCTATTTTTTGAGCCAGTATCGCTTCAAGCTGCTGATAAGCTTGTGCGTCTATTACTCGCTCATGGGATGTGTTTGTCTCCATCTTTGCTTCCTTGTGCTTCTTATTTGGCACTGATCAGGGCGTGTTGACCTTTCGTGGTTAAATTTTGTTCGAGATAAAAGCGTTTTAATCGCGGCGAGGGGGAAGTAGCCTAGTCACTCTAAGCAAATCCCCCTCAACAAAGAGTAAAACGCTTTTAGCCGAACCCTTCGGGCAGCGTTTGCTGGCCATTTCTACTACGTTATCGGCTTCTCATGTAGGCTAGCTACACATCGACGCCTCTGCCTTGTATAAATACCCAGCAACTCGCTGTAAAAATCAGCTCGAAAGATCAACACGCCCTAGTTTTTATTTTATTTTCCAGTGCTTAAACGGTGTCACAACGGTAGTGGAATTGCTGTGACACCGATTGAACTTCAGCCTAAGTAGACCAAAGCATGAGTCTGAATCGTGGAGATTTAATCTAACCCCACCAAAGATTCACGAGTTAAGTCTTTGATTGTCCTCGCGCCTGTTAATGTCATCGCAACGCGCATCTCTTTGTCGTAAAGGTCGAGTAGATTCTCAACGCCGGCTTGTCCTTGCGCTGCTAATGCGTAAACGAAAGAACGGCCAAGCAAGGTGCAGTCTGCGCCCAATGCCATCATTCGAACCACATCCAAGCCAGTACGAATGCCAGAGTCGACCAGAATTTTGGTGTCGCCTTTAACTGCATCAGCAATCGAAGGCAGCGCTTTGGCACTTGATAGAACGCCGTCAAGCTGGCGGCCGCCGTGGTTTGAAACCACAATGCCGTCTGCGCCAAATCTCACCGCATCCTTTGCATCTTCTTCATCAAGAATGCCCTTGATGACCATTGGACCGTCCCAGAAATCACGAATCCACTCTAGATCTTTCCATGAAATCGACGGGTCGAAGTTATCACCTAACCAACCGATGTAGTCTTCCAGCTTGGTAGGAGAACCACGATAAGTAGAGATGTTGCCTAGGTCGTGTGGTTTACCCAGTAAGCCGACATCAACTGCCCAGCTAGGATGACGCATAGATTGGAATACGCGGCGTACTGCTGCATTTGGACCACTCATTCCTGAGTGCATGTCACGGTAGCGAGCGCCGGGTACGGGCATATCCACGGTGAAGACCAGTGTTGTGACGCCAGCGGCTTTAGCGCGTTCAAGAACGTTCTTCATGAAGCCACGGTCTTTTAACACGTAAAGTTGGAACCACATTGGGCGTTCAATCTTAGGTGCAACTTCTTCAATCGGACATACCGACACGGTCGACATGGTAAAAGGGATGCCTTTGTTGTCGGCGGCTTTTGCTGCTTGTACTTCACCGCGTCTTGCGTACATACCCGTTAAACCAACAGGCGCCAGTGCGATTGGCATCGCTAGCTTCTCGCCAAATAGTTCGGTTTCCAAATTTAGGTCCGACATGTCGTTGAGTACGCGTTGTTTTAGCGCAATCTCAGCTAGGTCAGCCGTGTTGCGACGTAGGGTATGTTCTCCGTAAGAGCCACCATCAATGTAGTGGAAAAGAAACGGTGGTAATTTCGCTTTTGCTGCGGCGCGGTAATCAGTCGATGCGGATATGATCATAATTTCAGTCCTAAATTCTTGGGATGTTGCTCTTCTTTGAGAGCTTGGTTTGGGCTGCTTTAATTCGGGAAAATGGCGTTAATACCCATGGGTGTTGATGTGCTCTAGTATCCATCCCGGAACTCATCAACTGTCTTATTAGACGGTGTCGCTGTCGGGGAATTGAGTATTAACGCCAAGTGCTTTTGAACGACTTATGGTTTACATAAGTGCGTCGGTCATTTTGAATCCGTAGATAACCACTAGGCCGATGATGCCTGTCATCACCAAGTAGTAGAACGTTGGAATGATTGTCTTACGTAGGGTTGCACCTTCGCGTCCTAGCAAGCCAACAGTTGCTGATGCCGCTACCACGTTGTGAATCGCAATCATGTTACCTGCTGCTGCACCAACGGCTTGTAGAGCAACAACCACCGCACTAGAGATAGTCAGAGTCTGCGCTACTTCGAATTGGAACTGGCTGAACATCATGTTTGAAACTGTGTTCGAACCTGCAATGAAGGCACCTAACGCACCAACCGTTGCACTCAATGCTGGGAATGCGCTACCAACGAGGTCAGCTGCGAAGTTTGCCGTGGTTACGGGCATACTTGCTAAATCTGCGCCGTTCACACCAGAGTTAATGAAGATACGAACCATTGGGATGGTGAACACCAACACAAAGCCTGCGCCAATCAGAGTCTTGCTCGATTCACCGAAGGCTTTAGCCAGTGGCGTTGCGCTGCGAGATTGCATGAGAACAGCAACCAGCGCGACGAAGACCAAGATACCGCCCGGTAGATACAGAGGCTGAATCGCAGTGCTCACACCGGTTTCACCAAGGATGTTGCTGAACGATAGGCTAACGCTCTTCAGTAGGCCTTTGAATTCAGGGCTCACGCGGCTCGCAACCAAGGTCACCGCTAGCAGCACGTATGGTGCCCATGCCATCGCCATGCTCATCTTCTTATGGCCTTGATTGTTGTCGTCAAGGTCGATTTTCAGAGAACCTAGCCATTCTGCAGGCCACTTGTCTTCGCTCTCAAAATCCCATTTTGATTTAGGTACTAGGAAGCCGCGTTTTGCTGCTGTTACAACAATCGCAAGGCCAACCAAACCACCAATCAGTGATGGGAACTCAGCACCTAGGAAAACACCCGTTAGTGCGTAAGGAATGGTGAAAGCGGCACCTGCGAACAGTGCGAATGGCAGGATATCAAGACCTTCAGTCCAGCTTTTGTTCTTACCGAAGAAGCGAGTCAGCATCATCGCCATCAATACAGGAATCATCACACCAACGCAGGCGTGGATGATCGCAACACTTGATGTGATCTGTTGTAGGTAAGCATCCCATGTTGAACCATTGGCAATCAGGCTTTCACCGATGTTGTGCGTATCCAAACCTTTGTTTACGCCAACAATGATAGGTGTACCAACCGCGCCGAATGATACTGGCGTAGATTGGATCATCATGCCCATCAGTACCGCAGCCAGCGCAGGGAAGCCGATAGCAACCAGCAGTGGTGCAGCGATGGCAGCTGGTGTGCCGAAGCCAGATGCGCCCTCAATGAATGAACCGAAACACCAAGCAATGATGATTGCTTGAACACGACGGTCAGCGGATATATCAGTGAATCCGTTGCGGATGGTGGTGATAGCTCCGGTGTGTTTCAAAGTGTTTAATAAGAAGATGGCGCCGAACACAATCCAGAGAACCGACACTGTAATGCCGAAGCCTTGGAATACAGAAGCCAACACGCGAGTGCCAGACATGTCCCAAGCAAGTAGGGCGATAGCAACGGTTAAGGCAAATGCCACAGGCATCGCTTTTTTTGCAGGCCAGTTAAGGCCAACCAGCAGAATCGCTGCAACAACTATTGGTGAAAATGCCAATAGGGCTAGTAGAGTTTCACTCATGGGTACTTCCTCGTACTGTTTTCAAACGTTCATGTTTGAAGTAAAGATCACGTTATGGTTTGTCATTATTTGAATCGCTTTGGCCTCTAAACGGGAACCTTCTTTAGGCGAATCTTGTAATTGGAATGACTGTTTTTGTAATTGTTTTGTTAATTTGGCGTGAATTTACCCCTTTATTTTTTATTGATATAGGGAAATAATGAAAATAATTAATTCCAAAATTGGCATAATCAGATGCGAGCAGACGATTTGATCCTGTTTTCACAGGTGGTAGAACTAGGCAGCTTCAGTAAGGTGGCAGAACAAAATAACCTTACAAATTCGGTAGTTAGTAAGAGAATTGCGCGTTTGGAAGAAGAGATTGGCGTGCAGCTATTATATCGAACCACGCGTAAATTGACGCTTACCGAGGCGGGTAAGGCAATGTTACACGGAGCCAAAAATGTGAAGCAGGCGGCTCAAGAGGCTATGGACGCAGTTTCTGGCTTTGGTGAAAATGTCAGTGGTCATATCAAAATGTCAGTGCCTACTATCTCCGGAGATTTGATTCTCGCAGACGCTGTGGCCGAGTTTTGTAATATGCACCCAGGTTTAACGGTCGATATGTCTCTTAACAATCGATTTGTTGATTTGGTTGAAGATGGTCTCGACTTGGTCATTCGAACCGGTTACTTGGAAGACTCCAGCCTTATTGCCCGTCATATATTGGATTCACAATGGGTGGTGTGTGCCTCGCCATCTTATATCGCTAAGAACGGTAAGCCGATGCAGCCCAAGGATTTGGTTGAGCACAATTGCTTGCAATACGCCTATCAAACAACGGGTGCTAGCGAATGGCAGTTTCTGCATAGCAAAGATGGCTTTACCGATAACGATAAATACATAGTGCGCGTCTCGGGCTCTTTTTCTACTGATAATGCGACGGCATTACGAAAAGCCGCTTTGGGCGGTCATGGTGTGGCGTACGTGCCACGTTGTCTGGTGTATCACGATATTCGTAACGGCCAGCTGGTGGATATCTTCCCTGATTTAGTCGGTAAAAAGCTGGGTATTTATGCGGTGTACCCGTTCACTCGTCAGCCACCGAACAAGATTAAGTTATTGATTGAACACATCAGAACGCGTTATCTGACGATTTCACATTATTTTTAATAAGGATCACGATGAGCTATTTAAAAGAGTATCAATATCCAGTCACCAACAAACAGATCGTCAGCGATGACTATTTTGGTCAGATAGTCGAAGACCCATATCGCTGGTTAGAAGACGACAGAAGTGACGAAACCGCGCAGTGGGTGGCGAGTCAAAACGCAATCACGTTTGATTACCTCGCTCAAATCCCGTATCGCGCGGAACTGAGAGAGCGACTGGCAAAAGCACAAGACTACAAAAAGAGCTCGCAGCCGTTTGTGCGAGGTGATTATACCTATTTCTATAAGAATGATGGTCTGCAGAACCACAGTATTCTCTATCGTCAGAAAGAGGGGCAACAGGTTGAAGTATTCCTAGATCCGAATACCTTCTCGGAAGACGGCACCACATCTCTAGGCTCGGTGTCGTTTTCTAAAGACTACAGCTTAGTGGCGTACAGCATTTCTGAAGGTGGTAGCGACTGGCGCAAGATCTTCGTGATTGATACCGAGACTAAACAGCAGCTTGAAGCCGAAATCACTGACGCCAAATTTACTGGTATTTCTTGGTTGGGTAATCGCGGCTTTTATTACTCTAGTTACGACAAGCCAGACGGCAGTGAACTCTCTGCTCGTACTGAGCAACACAAGCTGTACTTCCATGAGTTGGGTACAGAGCAAGCTAGCGACAAAGTTATCTTTGGTGAGAACAACGCTGAGCAGCACCGCTATGTATCAGGCTATACCACCGAAGACGACCGTTACTTGATCATTCTAGGGCGAGAGTCGACATCGGGTAATAGACTGTTCTATATCGATTTAAACTCACCAGAACAACAGCTGAACACGCTGATTGATCATGTGGATAGCGACATTTATCTCATCGATAACCAAGATGAGACCTTCATTCTATATACGAATCTTGATGCGCCTAATGGCAAGGTGGTGAGCTTTGGTACTCGCGATGGGAAATGGCTCGAAATCATCCCTGAAAAGCCACAGCCATTGGATATCAGCACGGGTGGTGGCCACTTGTTTGCTCACTACATGGTGGATGTGGTGTCGAAAATTGAGCAGTTGGATTACCAAGGTAACCTAGTTCGTGAAATTCATTTGCCTGGGCTGGGAACGGCCAGTGGCTTAGGTGGAAAAAACGAGCAAACTCAGCTTTATTACACCTTTACCAACTATGTAACGCCGCCAACGATTTTCTCTTTCGATGTCGAATCAGGCAATTCTGAAATCTACCAACGCTCTGAGTCTCCGTTTGAGTCGGATCAATTTGAGTCTAAACAAGTCTTCTATACCTCGAAGGATGGCACCAAGGTTCCGATGCTTATCTCTTATAAGAAGGGATTAGTGTTAGATGGCAATAATCCAACCATGTTGTACGCCTATGGTGGCTTTAACGTTAGCCTAACGCCTTCTTTCTCGGGCACGGTTGGCAGTTGGCTAGAACTGGGTGGCGTATATGCGGTGCCGAACCTGCGTGGCGGTGGTGAGTATGGTAAGGCGTGGCACAAAGCGGGAACTCAGCAGAAAAAGCAGAATGTCTTTGACGACTTCATTGCTGCTGCCGAGTTCTTAATTGAAGAAAACTACACCAGTAGCGATAAGTTGGCGATTCGCGGCGGTTCTAACGGAGGCTTGCTGGTAGGAGCTTGTATGACACAAAAGCCTGAGCTGTTCCAAGTGGCTCTGCCTGCTGTTGGGGTGTTGGACATGTTGCGTTACCACACATTCACGTCTGGCGAAGGGTGGGCGTACGACTATGGCACATCCGCGCAGAACAGAGAGATGTTCGAATATCTGCTTGGCTATTCTCCGGTTCATAATGTGGTGCGTGGCACGGATTATCCAGCAACATTGGTGACGACCGCTGATCACGATGACCGCGTAGTACCGGCTCACTCTTATAAGTTCATCTCAGAGCTGCAAGATAAGCATGAAGGTAGTGCGCCCGTGATGATTCGTATTGATGTTAATGCGGGCCATGGCGCCGGAATGCCGCTCAGCAAAGCGATCGATCTCACCGCCGATATCTACGCATTTACTCTGTTCAATATGGGGGTTGCGTCTCTAGATTCACTTTAACGAATGCTTGATTCTAGATAACTGGGTATTTTACTCAGACCAAGAAGCCTCAAAATCTACCTTAGATTTTGAGGCTTTTCATATATATGAAAACCAATCAAAACTGCGTCATATTTCCTTCACTTTCACACACTGTTTTCCGTGATAGCCGCCACCAATACCGATGAAATGAAAGCGATTTCAAGCTGATATCTCACGCAATATCAACCGTAACCTGTTGATCTTAAATCAGTAGTTTTCGTCATGGATATTCTAAAAGTTTCATGGCATTTAGGCTGATTTATCAGTGTGAACAGCAACCAACTTTTCAACGCTTTCATTGCTTAATATTTCCCTGTTCGATGAAAACTCAAAAAAATAATAGGGAATTACAATGCAAAAATTTAAGCTTTTGCCAATAACAGTCGCAGTGGCGGCCTCGCTTGCTTCACTCTCTTCTTTTGCTGCTGATACTGATATCGAAGCATTAGAAAAACGAATTCAAGAGTTAGAATCTAGGGTTCACTTCTCCGCCTTGTTTACTGCTAACGACCAAACCGCTTACGGGGTGATTAAGGCGCTACACGATCACGGTTATAAAGTGCCAGAAGATGTGTCAGTGATTGGGTTTGATGACTTACCAACGTCGAAGTATTTCACACCCGCGTTAACAACATTAAGGCAGCCAATTGAAGAGATTGGTGAAGTGTGTGCTCAGTCGATCTTGAACTTGTTATCTGGCGAGCGACATGAAGCAAGGTTGCCTCAGATTGATTTAATTGTGAGAGAGTCGACCAAATCTTTGTATCGTTAATTTCAAGACAAGCATCAAGGTGGTGCGCCTGTGATGATTCGTACTGATGTCAATGCGAACCATGGTGCAGGAATACCGCTGAGTAAAGCTATCGATCTCACCGCTTATATTTGCGCGTTCATATTGTTCAATACGGGGCAGGTAAGCTAAAACACTTTTGCCCCGAAGTGAGTCAGAGAGGGATTAAACTCACTTTGAAACCCTTCAACTTGTCTTACTTCTCCTCATGTCTAGAGTTCCAACAATGTAGCTAAATGTTCTAATCCACAACAGACTAATCTTCAATCACACTTACGCACGAATATGTTGTCCAACCAAACCTAAATCATTGAATAATAAACAAATAAAAGGAAAGTTTTGATTAATGACATGCCTTGAATTGGAAGCAATATGTGCTTGCACATTTTTCAACCAGAAATTAGATTCAACCTGAATTATATATTTAATTTTCAGTTGGTTAGATAGGATTCTTGAGATATGCTGAATACGTAAATTCGTGCTGGCACGATATTAAAATGTTATATTTTTGGAGGATATGTGGATACTAGAGAGCTTTACAAATATCAAACAACGTATCTCGATATATTGAATGATTTTTTCGTAAAATTGGTTGGTAAATGTGCAACATCCTTCCGATCGTTTGACTCTGTTCATCAAGACATGAAGCAAAATGTGCACACTATGGCTAGTGGTGACAATTACTTTGCAGATCTTGAGGCTAACTTACGAGCGTTGTACTCTCAGCATGGTTCAGCAGCATTTCAGTTCGCTCAAGAATTAAATGCTTGTAAATTGGTTCTCGGGGGAAGTTCTCGTTTCTACGAAACTCAACTCAATGCGACCAAAAGGTCAATATTATTTTCCGATACGGTTCTTATCCCTGATCCAGTATTACCATACTTTGAGCGAGATAGAGGTGAAGAAAAATTCATATACATTAATATCGTAAAAGCCATTTTTTACGTTCTTCAAATGAAAGAACTCAATAAGAATAGCTTTGATTTATTACCATTTTTTATTTTTCCTAGCTGGGAAAAATCGCTAGAAGAACACGATACGCATACCCAAGAGCAAATTAGTCAGTTGGTTGTCGATGTTTTTAATCATTATGTGGATTCTGGTATACAAAGTGGTGAAGATATTTTTGAATATTCTCAAAAATATGAACAAGACTTCTATGACAAAATCGAAAAGAGTCAACTCTTTGTTGCTCCTGGTCGTAACCCTGGAGATCGTGTTCCTATAGCAATGGGGCATTATCGAACAGAGATGCTTAAAAGTAGGAGCTCACAGTGGTGTGATGAGCATTTAAGGATGCCACAGCAAGCTATTATTGTTAATGCTATCTGTGAGCGAATTGCTCCACAATTCCACTTGTTTGAGAACTCAGATGAGCTTAAGAGTAATCCATTGCTATGTATTGATAGCCAAGCTCATTATTATAAACTTGTTTGTTCGATGAAGAATAGCCAAATATCTAAATTGGCAGCATTTGATGGGCAGACATCAGGGATAGTTCATGCCTTAAATAACAGCCGTTTAGACTTTTTATCAAATATCGAATTTAGTCAAATGGTTGCAATTAGACAGTCTAACGAAAATGTAGATTTTCGGAAGCAACTGAGAGAGCTCGTTGGTACATTGCCATCCACTAAACTTGATGATCTAGAATATGTCTCTGGCGAAGTTTGCTCATATATTGAGTCGTTAATTTCTAAACATCATAAAGAGATCGAGACAATTAAAGCAAAATATCAGGCTAAACATAAGCAAACCGCCTTTATAGGGAGCGCTAGCTTAACTGTTGCAATGTTCCCCGTGCTTGCTCCTTTTGTCACTGGTGTTGGGTTAATGGCTGCTGGTGGAAAGTATATCAATGACAAAATTGAAGAGAAAAATGAGTTGAAACAGGCTTCACATTCATTAATGGGAGTAATGTCTTTGGCTAAGTCGCAATAAAAATATAACAAACGACTATGGCGTCAATGATTAATTTTTGGCAGTGTTTTCATCCCAC
>NZ_MAKD01000004.1:0-2974 GCF_001691235.1 Vibrio sp. ZF57
TTATCAGAGCTTTTATGTTCTAGCGGAAAGCATGAGTACTTTCCGCTAGAACATAAAACTAAACGGCCCGATGACTATTGCTATTGCCAACTGTGCCTTTACTGGATTTGTGGTAGAGCTTAAGTGCCAATAATGAACCCCACAGCAAAACTTGTCCCCATAGCAATGTCCATTGAGACGCCACTTCTTGCCAAGATGCACCCATCTGATTAAGTGCTAAGAAACCTTGGATAGCCGGTGTGCTTGGGAACAGCTGTGATAATAGAACTAACCATTCGGGCATCATTTCAACTGGCCAGATAAAACCTGAAGAGAAGATCAGTGGCATTGAACTGATTAACACTACAACCGTGACTAGCTCTCTTCGTGGCACTAACTCACCAATAAAAATCCCGATCAAACAACTGGCCAGTAAGAAGGGCAGAAGTAAGGTTAAGATCTGTGTTGTTGAGGCGAGCTGGTTTATCCCATACATCGAAAAGCTAGCGCCGAAATAGTACATCGACAACAGGTAATAAATGCCGACTAAGGTACAACAGCGGGCAAGCATCAATTTCGCTGGAGAGGTCTTACTCCAGTAGCCAAATGTCGATTGAGCATTTTGGGTTGCACCCACTAAACCTGAAGCCATGGCTAAGGTTTGTTGCAGGATCAACACAAAGACGGCTGGAACTACGTAATCGATGTATCCCATGCGACTATTAAACGTTGGTTTCAGGTTCAAGCTGAATGCACTGTAGCCTTTGGCTGCCGATTCTAAAGGCACACCTTCGACTAACAAATGGCTGACCTTAACTTGCGCAGCTAACGTACCACCGGCCTTGGCAAGCCCTTCAACAATGGTTCCGTAGACCAAAAAGTAAGAAGCATCACCAGCGTAAGAAAGTGTCGGGCTCTTACCGAGCAACAAGTCTTTATAGAAATCTTCTGGAATGACGAGGAAGCCGCCAATCTCTTGGTTAAGCACGGCTTGTTTCGCATCGGCGATGGTGGAGTCTCGACGGACCAATTCGATCTGAGAGGTGGCATCCACCATACGCTCTAATTGATAGCTGCTTTGACTCTTATCCAAGTTCACAACCGAAGCTTTCAGTTGTTGAGGAACTTGGTTCGCGTAAGGCAATGGATACAAGAAGGAATAGAAGACCACACCACCAAATACCGTAAGAAGCACGACAGGGTTGCGCAATACCGCTAAGAGTTCTTGTTTGAGCAGTTGAGTAAAGCTCATCGTTTTACTCCTTGTTGTGCTGATGCTTCTGGCTGTGTTGACGGCGTTGTTTTTGCAGATATAGCTGCTTTTGTAGATGGATCTGCTTGTGCAGTTAGAGTTGATTGCGCCAAGTGTTTCTTAATTAGCAACATTACCACGAAAGCAGGAACTGCGTACCACAACATAGAAGAGAGGCTGATCAAAGACTGTGCTGCGCTCACACCATAACTAGACTGCGCCGTTTGTACTTCGATGTAATGACTCACGGGCAATAAGCTTCTCCAAATTTGAGCAGCTGTGTTCATGTCTGTTACTGGAAAGGTAATACCCATGAACGCAAAGCTTGGTGCCGTAAATGCGCCAGCGAAACTCATCGCCCTTGCTGGATCAAGTGTTAAGAAGAAAAACAAACAACCCATAATGATACAACTGATCACGGTTAGCAGTTGGGCAATAGTCAATGCCACAAAGCTGCCGTTAAATGGCCAGTCTAAGAGCACATAGAACCAAAAACTAAACGCGATACCAAACATCAAAAACAAGACAAGGTAGGGCGTTAATGTTGATGCGAGTGACTTCATAGGGGCGTTGGATAACCAAGCGTGAAGCCCACGAGCTCTAACGTTCGCCGTCAAAACCAATATCGTGCCCACCACAATCATGATCTGCCACAGTGCAGGAATAACCGCAGACACCAAGAACTGTGCATAACTGGTGTTCTTGTTGAACAGCGGCGTGATCTGGCTTTGTACCGTTACTGCTTGGCCTAATGCGGATTGCACCGTGGTATCACCGTGTGACAGCTGTTTCACGACTTCAAGTTGCGCGTTAAAAGTCCCTTGAGCCTGCAGCAAGGCAGAGTTCACCAGCTTACCGATTAAGATAAATTGGCTGTTATAGAATACAGACACTTGCGGATTCAAGCCGAGCAGAAGGTCTCGGTCGAAGTGCCTTGGTATCACAACATAACCATAGATATCACGTTCGATCATCGCTTTCGCCGCATCACTCGCAGAGCTGTATTTCTGAGTGACTTGCAGCGTTGGTGACGCATCAACAAGGCGTGTGAACTGTTGTGAGATTTGACTGTGCTCAAGGTCGACAACTGCGACCGGTAAGTCACGAGCGATCCCTTGTGAAAAAATCAGCCAGATACTGGCAGCAAGCAGCAAAGGAATCCAAGTTAGGCAAGACAACAACCATTTGTCTTTGCGGACAATCGCCCACTGCCGAAGCAAGGTATTCTTCGCTCTATGATGCTCAGTTGATTGCGAGCCTCTAGATTGCGATCCAGTATATTGAGAGTTAGCAGACATAAGTCACCTAAAGCTCAACCACTAGGCTCATGCCCATACGCAGTGTTTCGCTCGTATCGACAGGGTGCGCTTCTACTTCAAAAGTACGTAAATCGAAGCCTTGTGCTGCGTCTGTTGAGCGCCAAGTTGCGAAATCACCCATTACGGCGATGTGAGTTACTTGGAAAGTTAATGATTTATCCAGAGCCGGTAGGTACGCCTCAAACTGGCTGCCTTTCTCGAAATGCTTAAGCATGTCTTCACGAACATTGAGCATAGCCCAAGCATCCTTGGTGTCGATAACAGTCACAACAGGGAAGCCTTGTGGTGCAAGTTCTCCACTGCTCAATAGAACCTGAGAGACTTCGCCATTAAACCAGCTGTGGATCTGTGTGTCTTTTGCGTAAGCTTCAACTTCCGCTACCGCACCCGCTGCCATTAACGCTTTTTGAGTGGCGGCCACTTT
>NZ_MAKD01000005.1:0-3894 GCF_001691235.1 Vibrio sp. ZF57
TTTCATTAGATAAACACAACAAACACATTCAAGTGTCTTGTATTCGATTCAAACCTAGTTTGAATCACAATTGAGTCCGGCAAACAGTTATCAGGAATTAACCCTTCTTGATGACAACCAAAAACCTTGGTTAGTTGCCATACGCTAAGACCCTTTCGGGTTGTATGGTTAAGTGACTAAGCGTACACGGTGGATGCCTTGGCAGTCAGAGGCGATGAAAGGCGTAATAACTTGCGATAAGCCCAGATTAGGTAGTAATAACCTTTTGAGTCTGGGATTCCTGAATGGGGAAACCCACTTACATAAGTAAGTATCCTGTTGTGAATACATAGCAACAGGAGGCAAACCGGGGGAACTGAAACATCTAAGTACCCCGAGGAAGAGAAATCAACCGAGATTCCGAAAGTAGCGGCGAGCGAAATTGGATTAGCCCTTAAGCTTTTAATGATGCAGGTGAAGAGTCTGGAAAGTCTCGCAGTAAAGGGTGATAGCCCCGTAACCGACACATCATAATCAGTGAAAACGAGTAGGGCGGGACACGTGATATCCTGTCTGAATATGGGGGGACCATCCTCCAAGGCTAAATACTACTGACTGACCGATAGTGAACCAGTACCGTGAGGGAAAGGCGAAAAGAACCCCTGTGAGGGGAGTGAAATAGAACCTGAAACCGTGTACGTACAAGCAGTAGGAGCACCTTCGTGGTGTGACTGCGTACCTTTTGTATAATGGGTCAGCGACTTAATTTTAGTAGCAAGGTTAACCGTTTAGGGGAGCCGTAGGGAAACCGAGTCTTAACTGGGCGTACAGTTGCTAGGATTAGACCCGAAACCAGGTGATCTAGCCATGGGCAGGTTGAAGGTTGAGTAACATCAACTGGAGGACCGAACCGACTAATGTTGAAAAATTAGCGGATGACTTGTGGCTAGGGGTGAAAGGCCAATCAAACCTGGAGATAGCTGGTTCTCCCCGAAAGCTATTTAGGTAGCGCCTCGGACGAATACTACTGGGGGTAGAGCACTGTTAAGGCTAGGGGGTCATCCCGACTTACCAACCCTTTGCAAACTCCGAATACCAGTAAGTACTATCCGGGAGACACACGGCGGGTGCTAACGTCCGTCGTGGAGAGGGAAACAACCCAGACCGCCAGCTAAGGTCCCAAAGTATAGCTAAGTGGGAAACGATGTGGGAAGGCTCAGACAGCCAGGATGTTGGCTTAGAAGCAGCCATCAT
Organism: Vibrio sp. ZF57; assembly: GCF_001691235.1. Classification (NCBI taxonomy): domain Bacteria; kingdom Pseudomonadati; phylum Pseudomonadota; class Gammaproteobacteria; order Vibrionales; family Vibrionaceae; genus Vibrio; species Vibrio sp. ZF57. The sequence goes on from NZ_MAKD01000005.1 coordinate 1,234, forward strand.
TTAAAGAAAGCGTAATAGCTCACTGGTCGAGTCGGCCTGCGCGGAAGATGTAACGGGGCTAAGCTATACACCGAAGCTGCGGCTACGTACCTTAGGGTATGTGGGGTAGGGGAGCGTTCTGTAAGCCGTTGAAGGTGGTCTGTAAGGGCTGCTGGAGGTATCAGAAGTGCGAATGCTGACATGAGTAACGATAAAGGGAGTGAAAAACTCCCTCGCCGGAAGACCAAGGGTTCCTGTCCAACGTTAATCGGGGCAGGGTAAGTCGACTCCTAAGGCGAGGCCGAAAGGCGTAGTCGATGGGAAACGGGTTAATATTCCCGTACTTCTTACAATTGCGATGGGGGGACGGAGAAGGCTAGGTGGGCCTGGCGACGGTTGTCCAGGTTCAAGTACGTAGGCGGGTGGTTTAGGTAAATCCGGACCGCTACTAACGCTGAGATACGATGTCGAGCTACTACGGTAGTGAAGTCATTGATGCCATGCTTCCAGGAAAAGCCTCTAAGCTTCAGATTGTAAGGAATCGTACCCCAAACCGACACAGGTGGTCGGGTAGAGAATACCAAGGCGCTTGAGAGAACTCGGGTGAAGGAACTAGGCAAAATGGTACCGTAACTTCGGGAGAAGGTACGCTCTTATCAGTGAAGTCCCTTGCGGATGGAGCAGACGAGAGTCGCAGATACCAGGTGGCTGCAACTGTTTATTAAAAACACAGCACTGTGCAAAATCGTAAGATGACGTATACGGTGTGACGCCTGCCCGGTGCCGGAAGGTTAATTGATGGGGTTAGACTTCGGTCGAAGCTCTTGATCGAAGCCCCGGTAAACGGCGGCCGTAACTATAACGGTCCTAAGGTAGCGAAATTCCTTGTCGGGTAAGTTCCGACCTGCACGAATGGCGTAATGATGGCCACGCTGTCTCCACCCGAGACTCAGTGAAATTGAAATCGCTGTGAAGATGCAGTGTACCCGCGGCTAGACGGAAAGACCCCGTGAACCTTTACTACAGCTTGGCACTGAACATTGAACCTACATGTGTAGGATAGGTGGGAGACTATGAAACCGCGTCGCTAGATGTGGTGGAGTCGTCCTTGAAATACCACCCTTGTAGTTTTGATGTTCTAACGTTGGTCCCTGAATCGGGATTACGGACAGTGCCTGGTGGGTAGTTTGACTGGGGCGGTCTCCTCCCAAAGAGTAACGGAGGAGCACGAAGGTGGGCTAAACACGGTTGGACATCGTGTGGTTAGTGCAATGGCATAAGCCCGCTTGACTGCGAGAATGACAATTCGAGCAGGTGCGAAAGCAGGTCATAGTGATCCGGTGGTTCTGAATGGAAGGGCCATCGCTCAACGGATAAAAGGTACTCCGGGGATAACAGGCTGATACCGCCCAAGAGTTCATATCGACGGCGGTGTTTGGCACCTCGATGTCGGCTCATCACATCCTGGGGCTGAAGTCGGTCCCAAGGGTATGGCTGTTCGCCATTTAAAGTGGTACGCGAGCTGGGTTTAGAACGTCGTGAGACAGTTCGGTCCCTATCTGCCGTGGGCGTTGGAAAATTGAAAGGGGCTGCTCCTAGTACGAGAGGACCGGAGTGGACGAACCTCTGGTGTTCGGGTTGTCATGCCAATGGCATTGCCCGGTAGCTAAGTTCGGAATCGATAACCGCTGAAAGCATCTAAGCGGGAAGCGAGCCTTGAGATGAGTTTTCCCTGGCACTATAAGTGTCCTAAAGGGTTGTCGTAGACTACGACGTTGATAGGCAGGGTGTGTAAGTGCTGCGAGGCATTGAGCTAACCTGTACTAATTGCCCGTGAGGCTTAACCATACAACACCCAAGGGGTTTTGTGGACTCAAAGAAATACCAAACGCTTGAATGAGTTTGAAAGAGATAGACTTTTAAATCAGTTTTCCAGATTATTTTGCCTTCAGTTTTTAAAAAAGCTGAAAGTAAAAGCAAAATTTGCTTGGCGACCATAGCATTGTGGACCCACCTGATTCCATGCCGAACTCAGAAGTGAAACACAATAGCGCCGATGGTAGTGTGGGGCTTCCCCATGTGAGAGTAGGACATCGCCAGGCTTTAAATTTTAGAGTCGTTTTTAAACGGTTCTTGAATTGCTGATATAGCTCAGCCCGGTAGAGCGCACCCTTGGTAAGGGTGAGGTCCCCAGTTCGAGTCTGGGTATCAGCACCATATTTAGTTGATTTGATTATTCAAGTTAACAACAGAATTTGTTTGACGACCATAGCATTGTGGACCCACCTGATTCCATGCCGAACTCAGAAGTGAAACACAATAGCGCCGATGGTAGTGTGGGGCTTCCCCATGTGAGAGTAGGACATCGCCAGGCTCTAAATGCTTTATGCTGAATAGACACTGCGGAGTGGTAGTTCAGTTGGTTAGAATACTCAGGCTCAATGCTTTATGCTGAATAGACACTGCGGAGTGGTAGTTCAGTTGGTTAGAATACCGGCCTGTCACGCCGGGGGTCGCGGGTTCGAGTCCCGTCCACTCCGCCACTTATTAGAAAGCCTAGTCTTATGACTAGGCTTTCGTCGTTTCTGGCTATCGATAATTTGGTCTCCGACCAATGAGTGTCGTCACCTGATACCAATCCGGAAAATTAACTGATCAGGTCAATCCAATCTCTTGTACACA
>NZ_MAKD01000006.1:0-352 GCF_001691235.1 Vibrio sp. ZF57
GGGGGGAGGTGAGAGTGCACGAGGGGTCAGCGTTTTTGAATGAACTCTTCAATACCTTTACAGTTGAAGTATAAAATGAGGCGGCCAAATAGCCGCCCCAGACACACCATCTGACTTGTTTATCCACTCATTCCTTTAAGCCAAAAATTAATTCAATTTCATCATCAAGTCTTCTGCCCGTTGGTATAAAACCAAGCTTTTGATAAATAGAGAGCGCATTGCCTTTTTCTTTATCCATCGTGGTCAGGGAGACGCCTTTTAAACCGGTAATGGAAGCGTATTTCTTACTGAAGTTAATCGCTTGACTCCCCAATCCTTTTCCTTGGAAACGATGGTCAATCATGACGCGCCA
>NZ_MAKD01000007.1:0-41589 GCF_001691235.1 Vibrio sp. ZF57
CTTCGTCAACACTGATGTTGCCGTCGCCTACGGTCGTCAAGTCGATTGTCGGTATAACCATATCAATTGAGTATGTTTTGTCGGTGCTAGAACTAAACTCATTCCCAACCCAATCTTGTCCGGTAACAGTAGCTGTCACTGAATTATCAGCTACAAGATCACTGCCCTGAACATCTACACTCCATGTTTTATCACTTTGGACAACAGTCAGATAAGTCACACCATTTACTACGACTGATACCTGGTCACCAGTATCCGCATCTCTTCCAACAGTACCTTTAACTGAAACGGTACTTTCGCTTTCACTTTGATTGATAACATTGTCGTCAGTGATGGATTCAATAAAGATCGTTCCTCTAGCAGCTAAATCAACTAGATAGAACTCTGTCGAAGTAGCCGAGCCAACATTTCCAGCTTCATTTACTACATCTACCTTCGCATCGACGATGTTATCGCTATCGGAGTTTAGGTCAGACCCATTGACGTCAATGCTATATTTCCCGTCGATTACTTGGCCTGTATACACAACGCCATTGATGGTCAGTGTTACTGTTCCAGAAACGTAATCCTCACCAGTAATAGAACCTGTAATCGTAACCGTCCCTTGAGCTTCAGTTGCGTTAATGACTGAGTCTTCAGTAATCGGATCAATATCTATGTTTACATTAACCGGAGTCGAGTCATAAATATGAGTAGAAGTTCCTGAGCTTGAAACACTGTTTCCTGCGCTATCGGTTGAACTAACAGAAACAGTGAACTCGGTGTCTTCTGCTAGGTCCTCACCATTAACACTTAGTTCCCAAATACCATTCTCTTTTACAACACTAGTATATGTCGCTCCATTGATGACAGCAGTTACGACGTCGTTAGGTTGTATGTCTCCACCGGTAGCAGTACCTGTAACAAAAATTGTTTGCTCTTTTTCAGTCTCAGTAACAACATCATCTGATGTAATGCTATCTACGATCACATTTCCTGATTCTGCCTGTGTATCAAGAGTGAACGTCAGCGTTGAGCTGCCTGAGGTATTACCCGCTGCGTCGGTTTGACGAACGGTGATCGTGTTGTCACCTTCCGTTGGTACTGGAGCCGTTGTCGTCCAGTTTCCGTCAACAAGGTATTCGACTGTCGCACCGTCTTCGGTGCCGCCGACTGTGAAGCTGCCGTCGTTGGTTAAGAAGTCATCCGCTGCTGAGCCAGAGTCCGTATCCATTGTCAGTATTGGCGCATCTGGCGCTGTTGTGTCTAGAGTGAACGTCAGCTCGCTGCTGCCTGATGTATTTCCCGCTGCGTCGGTTTGACGAACGGTAATCGTGTTGTCGCCTTCCGTTGGCACGGGTGCGGTTGTCGTCCAGTTTCCGTCAACGAGGTATTCGACTGTCGCACCCTCTTCGGTGCCGCCGACTGTGAAGCTGCTGTCGTTGGTTAAGAAGTCATCCGCCGCTGAGCCAGAGTCGGTATCCAATGTCAGTGTTGGCGCATCTGGCGCTGTGGTATCAAGAGTGAACGTCAGCGTTGAGCTGCCTGAGGTATTACCCGCAGCGTCGGTTTGACGAACGGTGATCGTGTTGTCACCTTCCGTTGGTACTGGAGCCGTTGTCGTCCAGTTTCCGTCAACAAGGTATTCGACTGTCGCGCCATCTTCGGTGCCATCGACTGTGAAGCTGCCGTCGTTGGTTAAGAAGTCATCCGCTGCTGAGCCAGAGTCCGTATCCAGTGTCAGTGTTGGCGCATCTGGCGCTGTTGTGTCACCGATGGTCTCGCTGTCTGTGCCTTGGCTACCAGATTGCTCAATCGAGCGGAAAGCATCTAGCAGACTCAAGCTTTGAGTTCGAGACATGCCTAGCGCTTCAAAACCCGTAGTGATGAACTCAGTACCAGGGATTGTTTCTTCGCCATCACGCTCAATAGTTCCGCTAGTCCCTAAACTCGAGCCATTTTGACCGGCAGCTGTCGCAAACTCTTCACCGAGTTCAGCTGGGTCTTGGCCTTCTTCTAATGCAGCAAAAATATCAGCGATATCTTGGTCAAGTTCGATCTCCCCAGCTTCGGGTGAAAAACGCTTCGCTGATACTTCCGGAGTATTAGGGGCATTTAGGGATTCAAGAATGACATCCCCCGCTTGCAATGGCTGGCCGTCTTCTAGGACTTTAATTGTACCATCTACCGAAACAACAATGCGTTGACCAAGTGCCAATGCACCGCTCGCATTCAATACTGTCATGTCCATATAAACCCCTAAAACTCATTTTTCAATCAAAACGTCAAAATAGTGACATTGTATTTATAATATTAGGTAAAATATAACACCTAACACCATATAATTCATAGTTATGAATGCATATTTTAACAAGGTCGTATACACCATGATGACAATGGTCACACTCATCAATACTTAAAGCGCTCTTAAATTTGATATAAGTTATTGTGCTAACGAAAAATAATTGACATATTAATAGGTGTTCTAAGTGCATTAAAACATCACAATACGCACAGTGATCGGTTAACAAATTTACAACCATTTGCGAGCGCCAGTTGTAGCGATCGTAATTTTTTTGGCGGTTCATCTGAATTTTGTATATCATCGTGCAAAATTAAGACTCAGGTGTGACTCATTTTGGAGAGATGCAAATTGAATAGGATTCAAACGACGACCTTAGGGCTAGCTATAGCAATGACCTTTCCAGCTGCGGCACAAACTCTTGAGCAAGCCGTCGCTTTTACGTTGGAAAGCAATCCTGAAATTAAAAGTGCTTATAATGAGTACGTAAGTAAACGTTACGTTAACGATGCTTCTGGCGGTGCTTATCGTCCAAGTATAGATCTAGATGGTGGGATTGGTTATGAGCATACCGATCTAGTGACCAATACAAATTCAACAGATCTGACGCGTAAAGAAGCGACGATTACTTTGACTCAGTTAATTTGGGATGGAGCAAATACTTCCAACGATATTGATCGTACTGCGGCTGATGCGGAATCAGTGCGTTATCAATTGATATCTAATGCTCAAGATATCGCATTAGAAGTGACCAAGGTTTATCTCGATGCGGTAAAAGCTTATGAAGTGCTTTCACTCTCTGAAAACAACCTCGCAACCCACAAAAAAATATACAGTGATATTCGCAAGCGTGTTGAGTCAGGTATTGGCTCAACGGCAGATATGTCACAGGTAGAAGCACGTATTGCTAAAGCGCACGGTAATTTACTTGCGGCGCAAAACAACCTTTTTGACACTCATACACAATTCAAAAGGCTTGTGGGTCAATCTCCGCTAGGGTTAACCTTCCCTCGCGCAGATGCAGGCGCTATCCCTTACACGGTTGATGGCGCACTAGCAAAAGCGTTTAATCAGCACCCAGTAATTAAGATTGCACAAGCCGATGTTGACTCAGCGAAATTTCAATACAAGCAATCTAAGAGCACCAACTACCCAACGGTTTCTTTTGAAGCCGCTCAAACCTGGCGCGATGATGCCGGTGGCACTCCAGGCAGCAGCGACGAGTTTTCTGCGATGGTTCGTTTAAGATACAACCTTTACAACGGCGGCGCTGATCAAGACCGCGCTGAAAGTGCTGCTTACCAATTAAATAAGGCCAAAGATCTGCGTGAAAGTACATATCGTAATGTAGAAGAGAGCCTACGCTTGTCATGGAGCGCACTTGATTTAACCGTACAACAGAAAGAGTTCTTATCAGATCACGTAGACTCAGCATCAGATACGGTTATCTCTTACGAGAAGCAATACCGCATCGGTAAACGAACACTTCTCGATTTACTTAACACTGAAAATGAGCTCTTTGAAGCTCGTAAAGGCTATTTAGATGCCAAGTACGATGAACAATATGCTAAATACCGGGTCATGAACGCAACCGGTAATTTACTGACAGGTTTACGTGTCGATATCCCCCAAGAATGGAATGAAAAGGTAGAATATTAATGAAGCTGCTAAAAGCTGTATTTCCACTCTGTCTATTGGTTGCTTCTGCCAACATTTTAGCTGAAACAAACGATGAAGAGTTCGAGTATCGAGCGCTCCCAGAGAGCGTACAAAGTTACGATCTAGAAGACGACGACAATGATGGTGTTATCAACGCCCGTGATTTATGTGTTGATACACAGATTGGCGCTGAAATCGATAATGACGGCTGCGGCTCTTATTTCGAGTCAACGGAACAGAAAGAACTTCACATCTTATTTGCCAACAATTCAACAGAAATCAATCCTGTTTTTCTTGGCCAAATTCGTCAAATGGCCGCGTTTTTAAAGCGGTATGAAAGCACAACCATTCGTCTACAAGGCTACGCGAGTAAAGTCGGAAACGCGGCTCACAACTTAGACTTATCGAAAGAACGAGCATCAAATGTAAGGCGAGCCCTAATAAGTAATGGTATACAACCATCTAGAGTGACAATCGTTGGCTACGGGGATACCGTTTCTAATGAAGAGGGAACCAAAATCAACCATGCGCTCAATAGAAAAGTTGTCGCTTCTGTCGCCGGATTCAAAGGCAACATCAAAGAAGAATGGCATATTTTTACAAAAATTGGAAAGTAACCACTCTTAGTTATGCCTCATCTGAAACGTTATCTTTAGGTAGCGTTTCAGTACGCTTATAATTCCTTAAATAGCATATACCTAAGCCGTCTATAATGTTAATCTTGTCACGTTATCAACATAGAGAATTAATCCATGAGCAAACTAACCGCTGATACTCAAGCAAATCTAGAACTTTTCGTTTCTGAAACACAAGAAACTAAACTTGTATGGGGCCTTCGTAACGAAGAAGGTTGGCTAGCATGTGACTCAAGTGAATTCGAAAGCAGCGAAGTGATGCCATTTTGGTCTTCAAAAGAAGATGCTCAGACTCACAACGTTGAAGAGTGGGCTGATTTTGAAGTATTAGAAATCCCACTAGATATCTTTGTAGAAGACTGGCTACTGACTCTTGCTGAAGACGGCGTTCTTGTTGGTACTAACTGGAATGCAACATTAGAAGGCAAAGAACTTGAGCCTTCTGACCTAGCGAAATTATACATCTAATTTCCGATATCGGTCGCACGATTCGCGCGACCGATATACCTCTGATTAGTATCAATAAATTAGAGACCTACCTCGCATAACCACGTAGTCGCACCATTCAAAATTTGAAGCAACATCAAACTAATAATAGAATATCGTTCTTTATCTGATTGATCGTCTCTTGTGAATCACTTCGTTTTTGTTACCTTTCTACTATTCATTAGCTTTTGTTCTTATAGCCAAGTATCAACATCAGATCGTGACCACAATTCACCAGTCTATACCTCCAATCTAAGCTCTACTCCAAATGCTGATTGGAACGCGCTTTATCTCTCTACTTTAAACCACTCTCCTGAGCGCGCATTAAACATGCTGCAAACACGCTACATCGGCTCAACGGTTTATGGAGATAAGCTTTACCTTGCGTCTCTTCTGTATCAATACATGAGCCACCGAGATCAGCCGTTCTACGGAATCGCTTCAAACGACAATGACTACCAAGCGATAGAAACAGCGTTTATTTCTGCTCTGAGGAAAGACGGCAAAGGCCAATATGAACAAGCACAACAAGGCTTTCTAACACTTTTGGCGAAAATGCAATCTCGCAGTGATTTAACTGGTAAAGCCTTACTAAAGTACCAGCTATGCCGATCGCTTAACGAGCAAGCTAAATACCATCAAGCGAACTATTACTGCTCTGCCCTTCAGTCAGATTTACATGACATCGCTGACCCTGTATTACCAAAATTCGGGACTTATCGAGTCATCGCGAACAATCATCATTTCCGCAGTGACTATCAAGCTGCACTAGACACCTACCTATCACTAATAAACGTGTTTCCACAAGGGCATGATATTTCAGGGGTTTACAACGATGTGGGTAACTTGCTCAAAGAATTAAAGCAATATGAAAAATCGGCGGAGTATCTAGAGCAAGCTCTCATTCTCAGAGTAAACGCTTCAGATTTAATGAAAGCACAAGTGCATCACAGCCTTGCGGATCTCTACCTTAACCAAGAGCAAAGTGAACTAGCAATTCACCACTTTCAGACAGCAAGAACACTGCTGAGCTCAACGTCGCATAGCTACGGTATTGCACTCACAAGTCTTGGCTTAGGAAAAGCGTACACTCAAACGAAAAACTATGATGTGGCGAGAACCTACCTAATTGAGTCTCTTTCAGCTTCGAGCGAACTGAGCAATGATGTCATTCGCATCAATGCTTACTTGGCAATCAGCGATATGTTCGAAGAACAGAAATTGCCAACGGAAGCACTCAACTATGCTCAACAAGCGCTAGAATTAGCTGAACAAGTCACAAGGCATAAATACATCGCGCAGTCACTTCTTCAGCTTTCTGATATTCATCAATCACTCAGCGATTACCAACAAGCTTTCTATTTCTACCAGCGATACTCGTCAATACAAATGGAAGCTAGAGATATCGACAATCGACTCGCACTCGAAGCGCTCGGCCTGACGCACGCCAAATATGAACAAGAACTAGAAAGCTCTTTACTGACACATCAGACGAAACTCGACCGCGTTCAAATTGAAAAAATGGAACATCAAAGATGGATGTACAACATCGTTGTTATTCTGTTGCTTTGCGCTGCAAGCTTCACGGTATTGATAAACAAAACGGTTCGCGCAAAAGCAGCAATTGATGGCTTAACGAAAGCATATAGCCGAACTGAGATAATTCGAAGAATCAAAAGAGTGAAACGCTGTAAAGGGACGGACAAACAGCATGTGCTCGTGCTGCTCGATCTAGATAAGTTTAAGAAGATTAATGATGAGCATGGGCACCCTACTGGTGATCGGGCACTGGTCCATATTAGTGATCAAATTAGAAAACACTTAGTGAATGGTGAATTGTTTGGTCGCTTAGGGGGTGAAGAATTTGTCATCATGTTAACCGATACCCCACCAGCAGAGGTACGAGAACGCGTTGAAGAGTTGCACTACGCCATTTCAAGCACTGTCTTTTTATCAGAAAGCAAAAAGTCACTTAATGTGACCGCGAGTTTTGCTTATCTAGCAACCTCAAACGCATTAAGTGACTTTGATGACTTGTATTCAGTGCTCGACCAAGCACTCTATCAAGCCAAAAGCAACGGCCGAAACTGCATTATTGATGCATATAACGAACCGATTGATTTACCTGAAATTATTTATTCTCAGCCTGTTTGCGAACCAACTCAGCCATGATGCTTTCGCGATCACCGAGGTAATCGTTAAGGCCAACTTTACGCAGTTCACATGCCGGACAATCGCCACAGCCATCACCAACAATGCCGTTGTAACAAGTCAGTGTTTTGTTTCTAACAAGTTCAAGTGCTGAGTACTGGTCTGCTAGCGCCCATGTCTCAGCCTTGTTTAACCACATTAGCGGTGTTTTGATATCAAGCTGCTTGTCCATACCTTGTACAAGTGCAGAGTTCATCGCCTTCACAAAGTCATTACGACAATCAGGGTAACCAGAAAAGTCTGTTTCACACACACCTGTAATCACGGTTTCAGCACCGATTTGGTAAGCGTAAATACCCGCTAGAGTCAGAAATAGAATATTACGACCAGGAACGAATGAATTCGGCAGCCCATTCTCTTGCAGCTCATGAGACACAGGAATATCGTCACGAGTCAAAGAGCTGATAGCCAGTTCATTCAACAGAGTCACATCCATCACTTTGTGCGCTTTCACACCAAGCTCTTTCGACAATGACTCAGCAACTTCAATCTCGAGTCTATGGCGCTGACCATAATCAAACGTAATCGCATGAACTTCATCATACTCTTTTAATGCTTGAACAAGACACGTTGTTGAGTCTTGACCACCACTGAATACTACCACTGCTTTTTTCATCTTAAATCCTTACGAGAACCTTCTACTAGCGACTTATCTTGCCCAGTAAAAATACAACCTATGCGATGCTCAAATATTTGTGAGTTTGTATTGATAAGCGCCAATTGCGCTCAATGCAGGTATCAATACAAAGCTGAGTAGCGCGGTCTTTTTGGCTGATTGGTTGCAGAGCGATAACAGTGTCGTTAGGAACTGCTGCTCGCTCCAATAAACCGTCAAGTTGTTCGATGTCTTTGCTTGTACCTACTGGATGCTTAATTTCGTTAGCACGTTGTAAAGCGCTATCTAAAATTTCCAGTTTCGCTTTCATCGCCACCTTCGGTGACACCGTAACCCAAGTATTAAATGTGGCTTTAACTTCTGATGTTCCGCTAGTCTCAATCTGACAGCGACAACCGTGCTGCTCAAATGCTTCAGTAAGAGGAACAAGATCATAAATGCATGGCTCACCACCAGTAATCACAATGTGCTTAGCAGTGTAACCTTGCTTGATATATTCATTCACGATTCCTTGAGCATCGATTGCTGACCAAGTAGGTGAATCTTCTGTCTTAACCATAATATCGCCAAGGCTGGTTTCCTCTTCTGGCAACGCTTCCCAGGTCTGCTTGGTATCACACCAAGAACAGCCCACTGGGCAAATTTGCAGACGAACAAAAACAGCGGGAACGCCAGTAAACACGCCCTCACCCTGAATGGTTTCAAACATTTCATTAATCTTGTACAACTTTCCCTCAGCTCAATCATTTGATGAAATTAATCAACCGCAGACCTTAAAGCACTTCCCCCTTTTGGTCAAACAAATGAGTACTGATAAATGAGTTGATCAAAGCCCTAGCCTGAACTTTCAAGTTCCCTTATCCTTTCGCCCATAGATTTCGTTAGCTTTTAATTTTTTAGTAAGGAACAACATGTACAAACTGATTGCTCTTGATATGGATGGCACACTACTCAACAGTGAAAAAGTGATTTCTCAAGAGAACAAAGACGCAATCGCCAAAGCACGAGCTGCAGGTGTGAAAGTAGTTCTCGCTTCTGGTCGCCCTTTAGAAGGCATGCAAAGCAAATTAGATGAGCTTTCGATTGACGGCGAAGATGACTTTGTACTCTTCTACAACGGCTCTATGGTTCAGAACGTATCGACAAAAGAGATCATTCACAGTGAGATCAGCAACGGTAAAGCCGCAAAAGAGATTGCTGCCCTCGCTGAACAGCTTGGTGGTTATGTCCATGCTTTCAGCAAGATCCACGGCTTAATCACACCTGAGAACAATGAGTACACTGGTATTGAAGCGCGTATTAATTGCTTAGATATAACCGAGTTCGACTTTTCTCAACTAGAAGATGACCACGAAATCATCAAAACTATGATTGTCGCTGAACCAAGCAAGCTGACTGAAATCATCGGTAAGTTGCCACAAGAGCTTAAGACTCAGTTTACTATCGTACAAAGTGCACCATTCTTCTTAGAGTTCCTAAACCCGAAATCAAACAAGGGTGTCGGTATTGAAGCGATAGCGAAACACTTAGGCATTAAAGCGGAAGAAGTCATCTGCATGGGTGATGCTGAAAACGATCACCATATGCTTGAATACGCAGGCCTTGGCATTGCAATGGAAAACGCAATGGAAGAAACCAAGAAACTGGCGGATCACATCACAGCTAGCAACGACGACCATGGTGTAGCGGTCGCGATTGAGAAGTTTATCTTCAACTCATAAACGCTCAACAGGTTCTAATAAGAATTACTTTTTGCTTGTTTCAGAAATGACAAAGGCTGTGCACTGCACAGCCTTTTTGATTTTGTGTTAGTCGAGTCGCTTACTCTCTTTTCCATGGCAGACGAAATGCCACCACACCAAACAGAATCAATATTGGGAAACGTAACGTTTCAATAATAAATGAAGCAATACCACTGAAAGAGACAAAGCTTCCAGCCCAGCTAATCAGCAGATTTCCCGCTAACAGCATCGCCATCACTCCAAGAACGATCTTGAATGAGAACTGACCAACTAAAGGTTTCGAGTCTGTTAACGTCACTAGGCATGCAATCGTCATCAAAATCGCCACCCAGAATGAGAATGTTGGCAGTGGCCATATCACCGTGAGAACAATCGACAGTAAACACAATGCCCACCAAACACCTTTAGAACTCAACAAAGCGCTAATATCAACATCCGGTTTCGCGTCTAATCTCACGATATGCCACGTCGTTAACGCGCCTAATACACCACCCATTAATACATCACTAAAGAACGCACTGCCTGAATAAGACTTAAATAGCATGATCCACAGCAGGCCAGCGAGCACTACCAGAATGGCTTTTTGCTCCAAGAGGCGCTTTAGTTTCCAAAAGACTAACAAGGTTAAACTAACCCATAAAGCAGCCAACAGACTTGGAAAACTATACCCACTGCTCATCACCAGTTTCAATGTTGGCAAGTAAGCGTGTGGACGTGGAAAACCAAAACCTTGGTGCGCGATTAAAGTAAGCAATGTCACCGAGATCAAAGTGAAGCCAAACTTCAACGCGAAGTTACGGCCAAAATACCAAGCAATTAACGGCAATATCACAATGAAAACCCATGGCTTCGCCAACAAGTCAGTCAAAAGCACAGTATTCGCAAACACGCTTGGCATCTTATCGAACGCGTTTTGAAGCGACACAATCCAATTTAATTCAACTTGATGGACTTTGGGTGCTGCGCCCACCAGCTCAGTCACATACGTCACCGGTTGGTCTGTCGCGGATAGAAAGAATTCGTTAATCTCAGACCACTGTTCTGGATAGCGGTATTGGTGATCTTGTAATTCAGTAGGAGGAAGTAACATCGCTCGGCTGACTTCCACGCCGTAATGAGGCGCAAACCAAATCGGCAGCTCAAAGCCACCTAACTCATTTCGAGCCTTGTAACTGATCACTTCCGAGTCAGAAATACAATCAAACACAACGGCACTGTCGGTATAACCCAGTACATCACCGACCGTTACCGACAAGCCTGCCTCTTCCCACGTTTCACGTTGCGCCGCGACTGCTGGCGGCTCACCTGAAACAACAGTGCCTCCCGGTAGAGACAATTGACCTGTGATCAACTCATCAACCAACACGATTTGGTTATCAGCCCGTACTACACATAAGGCGCCCGCGATATGATCGGGCAAAGTGTTGTTTGCCCAAGCGGAAGTAGTACTCAAAAGAGACAGTATGAAAACTAATAGATATCGAATAACCAACGAGTTTACCTAAAAATAATAGAAGAAATTTAAGACTGCTGTTGCAGTTGAACTATTGTAATCAAAGCCACACAAAATCGCTGTCTACGTTTTGTGCAAAGCCTTCCTCATCCATTGAATGTGAGGTGTGAACCCCATTTTTTGATAGAAGTCCTTGGCAGGTGAGTTAAAGTCCCAAACTTCTACAAAGACTTGTTCAACCCCATAATCATCAAAAGTACTTTCAACTTTGTTAAACAACTTTTCAGCAATTGATTCTTTTCGATAATCAGGCAAGACAAACAGCTCATCGACACTACCCATCGGCACTGGTTTGCTGACCGTTGAGATAAGCTCACAAAAATGCCCAGAGATAAAGCCAACAATGAGCTCACCTTTTAATGCCACATAAACCAAACATTCAGGATCATCCAAGTATCGTGCAATGCTTTTTTCCTGCTCAATCTCTTCTGCCGTTTTAAAGTGCTCTGGACTAGCAAGGTGGTGGTGGTGGTGGAGATCGAACATTAACTCGTTAAGTTGTTCCAAATCCGCGTGCTTTGCGGCCCTTAAGGTGACATTCATGACTATTGCGCTTCTCAAACCAAATTAATATCTAAACTGAGTCTAGTTTACTTGGCGTGAGTATCTATACAAGTTATTGAATTAATTCATTGTTTGAAGTGTGTATTTTAGATACAAAAACGGCCACATTACGTGGCCATTCTGTTTGAATGATTTTGAATTAAACGAATATCGAAGCTATGGTTTTTGCTGTGGCTTTTGCTGTAGCTTCAGCTTTATGCACCGTTATCTTCTTTCTCTTCTTTGAGATCAGCAAGCTGTTGTTCTAGTTCAATAAGCTTAATTTCCGCCTCTACTTCCGCAACTCGCTTTTCTGCATCAGTGCGATTGTCTTGCGCTAGACCATCAGCAGTAACTTGGGTTCGTTGTGCGTTTCTTGCATCGTCCGTATCTTTCATTGAACCCGCAACACCACCGGTCACACCACCTAATGCAGCGCCCTTAACGGCTAAACTCGCATCTCCAGTTAGAGCGCCGGCTGTTGCTCCTAATAAAGCACCACCTACCGCACCACGATTACGTGCGGCATTCTCATTTTCGTTATCCATTGCTGGTGATGCGCAACCAGAAAGAGTCACAATCAGTGTCGCTAAAAGAAAAGGTTTAGTGAATTTCATAGGAGTCTCGCTTAGTTCTTCGTTTTGAGTAGAACCATCTTAAGCAGAGCCGTTAATGAGATAAATAAAGCCACGTTTAGACGATACATCATGTTCAGCTATGTATTATTCAGCCATCGCATAACTGATTAATGATATATAGCTTTGAGCTCGCTTTATCCTCACCAACAAAAAAGGCGACCAATAAGGTCGCCTCAATCGCGCTTTCTCTATAATTCTTGCCTTTCACATATCTCTTAGCCTTTAGACCAAAAGTTTTGCATGTTTGCTACGCTAGGTGGTGGCCTAACACCACAATCTCGATAATGATTTTTATCGCCGATCCCCAGTATCTTGCCATTTTCGTCATCAATCATAGCCGCAACTTTAACACCGTCTCCCACATGGCGAGTTAACACGACAATTTCACCAGCTCTTTCAGACCTTACTGCGCCTAATATTTGATATTCGTAGCGGCCTTTCCTTGAATTAACGATCATCTTCGAGTTAATAGGGTCGGCTTCATATCCCACACCAATATCAAAAACCGCTTGATAGAGATCGACGCCAGTCTTTGATACACATTTAAATACCTTGGGATGACTCAAAGGTTCTAACAACGCTCTACTCGCTTCATCCTTTGAAATACTGGCACTAGCAGCACCACTGACCAATAAAGCAATCAACAAAAAGTAAGCTCGCATAAAAAGACCTCAATATGTGGGATTCATAATGAGGTCATAGTAAACGCAATGGATAAGCGGATGAATAAAGTAGAGTTTAGGTAAACCATCACGCCGGATTATGTATAAATCAACAAGCCGAAGGTGAGATTACCTAAACTGCGACGTCTATTTGCCGAGCTTTTCAGCAATTTCAGTTAAGCTGGTAGGGTCGTCAATAGTTGAAGGCACCACATATTGTTCACCTTCTGCGATCTGCCGGATCGTTCTACGTAAGATCTTACCTGAGCGTGTCTTAGGTAACCTCTCAACAACCAAGGCTTGCTTAAAACAAGCTACCGCGCCGATCTCATTACGAACCTTGCCAACCAATTCCCTTTGCAACTCAATGCCATCGACTTTTACGCCATCTTTTAACACAACTAGACCTAAAGGAAGTTGTCCTTTCAAGTCATCGTGAATCCCGACTACCGCACATTCTGCAATGGCTGGGTGACCACCCACGATCTCTTCCATTTCTCCAGTCGACAGACGGTGTCCCGCTACGTTTATCACATCGTCGATACGACCCATAATAAATAGATACCCATCTTCATCGAGATAGCCACCGTCCCCAGAAACATAATAGCCTGGGAATTGGCTCAGATAGCCAGATTCAAATCGATCATGATTACGCCAAACCGTTGGCAGACAACCGGGTGGTAGTGGACGTTTGAGTGCAACAAAGCCTTGCTGATTAGGCTGTGCCGTTTCACCCAATTCATTAAGAATCTCGACTTGGTAACCGGGCACAGGCTTAGTTGAAGAACCTGCTTTCACTGGCAAAGATTCCAGCCCTGTCGGATTGGCAGAAATAGCCCAACCCGTTTCGGTTTGCCACCAGTGGTCAATAACCGGTTTATTGGTATGAGACTCAACCCAATCCAATGTTGGCGGGTCCAAACGCTCTCCCGCCATAAAAATCGACTTGAGCGATGATAAGTCATACTTGGTGAGTAACTCGCCTTCAGGATCTTCTTTCTTGATAGCTCTAAATGCCGTTGGCGCAGAAAATAACACATCGACGTTGTACTCTTCACACACACGCCAGAATGCCCCCGGATCTGGCGTTCTAACTGGCTTTCCTTCAAACAAGATGGTTGTGCAACCATGAATCAATGGCGCATACACAATATAGGAATGCCCCACTACCCAGCCGACATCAGAAGCCGCCCAAAACACACCATATTGCGGCATATCGTAGATAGTGCTCATCGAGTATTTCATCGCGACCGCATGACCACCATTATCGCGCACCACGCCTTTTGGCTTACCCGTCGTCCCTGATGTATACAAGATATATAGTGGGTCAGTCGCTAGAACAGGCACACATACGTGAGGCAAAGCATCCTCAACAGCTTGCTGCCAAAGTACATCGCGTTCGTTGTTCAACTCGGCTAGAGACTGCTCTCTTTGGAATACCACCACTTTCTCAGGCTTCCAGCGGCTGTCCATGATCGCCCTGTCGACCATCGGCTTATATGGCAGGACTTTATTTATCTCGACACCGCAGGAGGCAGTAATCAACACCTTGGGCTCGGCATCTTCAATTCGAACGGCAAGCTCATGAGGAG
Source organism: Vibrio sp. ZF57 (assembly GCF_001691235.1). Lineage (NCBI taxonomy): Bacteria > Pseudomonadati > Pseudomonadota > Gammaproteobacteria > Vibrionales > Vibrionaceae > Vibrio > Vibrio sp. ZF57. Next base: position 14,579 of record NZ_MAKD01000007.1, read on the forward strand.
CAAAACCACCAAACACCACCGAATGCACCGCGCCTAGTCGTGCACAGGCCAACATTGCCATCGCCGCTTCAGGAATCATTGGCATGTAGATCACCACACGATCACCTTTGGTAACGCCTTGCGTGGCTAACATACCAGCGACTTTAGCCACTTGGTTACGCAATTGATTGTAAGTGTACGAGGATTGAGTTCCTGTAACTGGAGAGTCGTAAATCAGTGCGGTATTGTCACCTCGCCCATTTTCACAATGATAATCCAGCGCGAGCCAGCAGGTGTTCATCACCCCATCAGGAAACCAACGCTCAATTCCGTTATCGTCAGTTTGTAATATCGTTTTTGGTGGTTCAAACCAATCTATCGCTTGTGATTGTGTTTCCCAAAACGAATTTGGGTCTTCCCTCGCCCATTGATACTCGGTGATGTAATCTGTTTTTCTAGTCATTCGATTCGTAGCAGACATAGTGCCTCCTCCATGATTTATCCATTAGTCCAAGCGACTAGCTTTTAACAGTTTCACTTGGGTGCACTCTTTTCTCAGCGTTGTATTCGTGAACATTTAACCGTTCACGACAATCGCTTTACTTGGGAAAAGGCACACGAATGGCACCTTCCATGATCACTCGGGCACTACGACTCATAATCGCCCTCTCTATTTTCCACCCACTTTCGGCCTGCAGCGCTTTCGCACCTACCTTTAAGGTTCCTGACGGGTGTCCAAAGGTCACGAAATCACGACTTCCCTCACCGGCTGCCAAGTTCACTAAGGTGCCCGGAACACTGGCCGCTGAAGCAATAGCAACCGCAGCCGTACCCATCATGGCATGGTGCAGTTGCCCCATAGACAAAGCACGCACCAGAAGGTCTGTATCTTCGACAGCAACCGATTTACCACTGGAAGCTTGGTACGCTTGAGGCTTAGCAACAAACGCGACTTTAGGTGTATGTTGACGTGATTCAGCTTGTTCTAAAGAATCAATAAGACCCATTGCTACTGCACCATGTGCTCGTATGGATTCAAACAGAGCCAAGGCTTTGGTATCACTATTGATATCTGATTGAAGTTCAGTGCCTTGGTAGCCAACCGATTCAGCATCAACAAAAATGGTGGGTATCCCAGCATTAATGTATGTCGCTTTGATGCAACCCAGATCGGGAACATCTAAAAAATCGACAACATTCCCTGTTGGGAACATAGAGCCACTCGCATCGGCGGGGTCTAGGAAATCAACTTGGATCTCAGCGGCGGGGAAAGTCACACCGTCGAGTTCAAAATCACCTAACTCTTGAACTTCGCCACCAGCGATAGGTACATGAACAATAATGGTTTTCTCTATGTTCACTTGCCATACTCGCACCTCGACCACACCGTTTTCTGGAATACGATTCGAGTCGACTAGGCCACTATGAATAGCAAATGGGCCCACTGCAGCAGACAGATTGCCGCAGTTACCACTCCAGTCCACAAACGGCTTATCAATGGCAACTTGGCCGAATAGGTAGTCAACATCGTGATCGGCTTTACTACTTTTCGAAACAATCACGGTTTTACTGGTACTGGATGTTGCACCACCCATACCATCGGTTTGTTTGCCATAAGGATCTGGACTACCAATCACGCGCAGAAGTAATGCGTCTCGAGCTTCTCCGGCAACTTGCGCAGCTTCAGGTAAGTCACTTAAGTTGAAAAAAACGCCTTTGCTTGTTCCGCCCCGCATGTAGGTAGCAGGTACTTTTATCTGTTTGATGTTCATAACTAGCTCCTACTGTGAAAGAAAGTCTTTGGCAAAACGCTGCAACACACCACCAGCGCTATACACATTCACTTCATCTGCGGTATCTAATCGACAGGTTACTGGCACATCAAGCTTTTCACCGCTTTTACGAGTGATCACTAAAGCCAAGTCTGAACCTGCTTCAATGTCGCCGTACACGTCGTAAAGCTCGGTACCGTCCAATTCTAAGGTATTGCGATTGGTCCCCGCTTTGAATTGCAGAGGCAACACGCCCATGCCAACCAAGTTGGTTCTGTGAATTCGTTCAAACCCTTCAGCAACAATCACTTCAACACCCGCTAAACGCACACCTTTGGCTGCCCAGTCCCGTGAAGAGCCTTGCCCATAGTCTGCGCCAGCAACGACAATCAAAGGTTGCTTGCGATTCATGTAGGTTTCTATCGCTTCCCACATTCGCGTAACTTGACCTTCAGGTTCAACTCTTGCTAATGAACCTTGCACGACTTCTCCAGCGTCCTTCACCATTTCGTTAAACAGCTTAGGGTTGGCGAATGTTGCTCGTTGCGCGGTTAAGTGATCGCCTCGATGGGTCGCGTAAGAGTTAAAGTCCTCTTCCGGCACTTCCATTTTGGTGAGGTATTCCCCCGCAGCGCTCGAAGCGAGAATCGCATTTGAAGGGGATAAGTGATCTGTGGTGATGTTGTCACCCAAAATCGCTAAAGGTCTCATACCAGATAGGCTTCGCTCTCCCGCCAGAGCTCCTTCCCAATAAGGTGGTCTGCGAATATAGGTACTTTGAGGTCGCCAGTCATAAAGCGGTTCAGTCGTCACCTGTTCCTCGTCTGGCTGGAACATTTTCACGTAGATTTGTTGGAATTGCTGAGGCTTAACGTGCTCACCGACAACGGCATCGATCTCGGCATCACTCGGCCATAAATCACTTAAGTAGATTGGCTTACCATTGTTGTCGGTGCCTAAGCTGTCTTTCTCGATATCAAAGCGAATCGTGCCAGCCAACGCGTAAGCAACCACCAATGGCGGTGAGGCTAAAAACGCTTGTTTGGCATAAGGATGGATTCGACCATCAAAGTTTCGATTCCCCGATAACACAGCGGTAGAGTACAGGTCGCGGTCGATGATCTCTTGTTGGATAGCAGGATCTAGGGCTCCGCTCATACCATTACAGGTAGTACACGCATAGCCGACGATACCGAAGCCTAGCTTTTCCAGCTCAGGTAGCAAACCTGCCGACTCAAGATAGAGCTTGGCAACTTTAGAGCCCGGCGCAAATGATGTTTTCACCCACGGCTTACGAACTAATCCAAGTTGATTGGCTTTCTTAGCCACCAATGCCGCGGCGACCACGTTTCTTGGATTACTGGTGTTAGTACAAGAAGTAATTGCCGCAATGATTACGGCACCATCGGGCATCTGATCATCGCTGTACTGCTTAGCATGCTGCTCTTTCCAAGATGCTTGACTGATACCTTGTTCAGCCAGCTCTCTGGTTGGCAAACGGCGATGAGGATTTGAAGGCCCCGCAAGGTTACGCTCAACTTTAGACAAATCAAACTCAAGCACACGTTCGTATTGAGCGGAATCTAAGTCATCAGCCCAAAGTCCGTTTTGCTTGGCATAGCGTTCGACTAGTTCAACCTGCTCAGGCTCACGGCCAGTGAGTTTTAGGTATTGAATGGTCTGTTCATCGATATAGAACATACCCGCAGTCGCGCCGTATTCTGGCGTCATGTTAGATATAGTCGCACGGTCACCAATGGTCAGTGCACGCGCGCCTTCACCGAAGAATTCCAAATAGCTTGAAACCACTCTCTCATTGCGAAGGAACTCCGTTATTGCGAGCACAATATCCGTTGCGGTTATCCCTTCTTGTCGTTGACCAGTCAGTTTAACGCCCACAATATCAGGCAAACGCATCATTGACGGGCGACCGAGCATCACTGTCTCAGCTTCCAAGCCGCCCACACCGATCGCAATAACGCCCAGCGCATCTACGTGCGGTGTATGGCTGTCTGTGCCGACACAAGTATCCGGAAACGCGATGCCTTCTTTAGATTGAATGACTGGAGACATTTTTTCCAAGTTAATCTGGTGCATGATCCCGTTACCTGCGGGAATCACACTCACGTTTTTAAAAGCGGTTTTACACCATTCGATAAAGTGAAAACGGTCTTCGTTTCTTCGCTCTTCAATCGCTCGGTTTTTATCAAAGGCTTCGCTATCAAAACCTGCATGTTCCACGGCTAAAGAGTGATCAACAATCAGTTGAGTTTCGACCACTGGATTAACCTTGGCAGGGTCTCCACCTTGGTCAGCAATCGCATCTCGTAAGCCAGCTAAATCTACTAAAGCGGTTTGACCCAAAATGTCATGACACACGACACGTGCTGGATACCAAGGAAAATCTAAGTCGCTCTTACGCTCGATGATCTGTTTTAAGCTATCTTCAAGTGCAGCTGGATCACAACGTCTTACCAATTGTTCCGCCAGCACTCTCGACGTATAAGGCAAGGTTTTATAGCTGCTCGGAGATATCGCATCTACCGCTTCACGAGCGTCGAAATATTCTAAATGGGTACCGGGTAAAGGCTTACGGTACTGCTTTGGTTCAAATTTCACATCAGACATACATCCACCATTATCTGTTAAATTCTATTCGTTGGTTCTCGAGGTCTTATCACATGAAGATAAAAGTCACCTCGAGATATAAGTCGGCTCGATATAGAGAACTAACGTAAATGGATTGGCAGCCAGTCTTGATGCTCTGGCCCGGTGTAGTCTGCACTTGGGCGAATGATGCGATTATTTTCTCTTTGCTCGAACACGTGTGCTGTCCAGCCTGTAAGGCGACTCATCACAAAGATTGGCGTGAACAGTTTGGTTGGGATGTCCATGAAGTGATAGGCAGAGGCATGGAAGAAATCCGCATTACAGAACAAGCCTTTCTCACGCTTCATGACTGCTTCAACACGCTCTGAAACGGCGTAAAGCTGTTCATCTCCCACCTCTTGAGCAAGCTCTTTTGACCAACGCTTGATTAAGGCATTTCGAGGATCGCTTTCACGATAAATAGCATGACCGAAGCCCATTATTTTGTCTTTGTTAGCAAGCATCTGCATGATGTTAGTTTCTGCTTCATCAGCGGATTTCCAATCTTGGATCATTTCCATTGCCGCTTCATTCGCACCGCCATGTAAAGGACCTCTTAGTGTGCCAATTGCTGCTGTAACGCACGAATGAATATCTGACAGTGTTGATGCACAGACACGGGCAGCAAAAGTAGATGCGTTAAACTCATGCTCTGCGTAAAGCGTTAGCGAACAGTGCATTACCTGCTTATGCAGTTCACTCGGCGCTTTATCTGTTAGCATTTTCAAGAAGTAGCCACCCAGACAGGCTTCACTTTGATCTTCAGTATCAATTCGCACGCCATCATGGCTAAAGCGGTACCAATAACAAATAATGGCAGGAAAAAGCGCGAGCATTCGTTCAGTCGCAGGCAGTTGCTCGGAGAAGTCAGACTCTTGCTCTAGATTACCTAGCATTGAACAGCCCGTTCTCATCACATCCATTGGATGAGCGTCTGCAGGAATAAGCTCCAACAATGCTTTCAAAGGTTGAGGTAAACCACGTAAACCAACCAACAATGTTTTGTAATCGTCTAGCTCTTTTTCATTGGGCAAATGGCCTCTTAATAGCAGATGTGCCACTTCTTCAAACTGAGCGTGGTTAGCAAGATCGGTAATGTCATAGCCACGGTAAGTTAAACCCGTTCCTGATTTTCCTACCGTACATAGCGCAGTCGACCCTGCACTTTGACCACGTAGACCAGCACCACCGATTGCCGGTGCGCTGGCTGGTTTGTTTGCTGTTTTTTCACTTTTTTGCTCTACTTTTGAAGCATTTTCGACAGCGGCTTTATCACTCAAAGATACAGACATGGTGAACTCCTTTTCTGTGTTAGCCGCCTGCACTCTTTGGTGCTGCCTATTTATATGCCCGATGATCTTTATCATCGGTACTGGATTTGGCGACTAACCATTTCACGTTATTGGATTAAGTTGATTTTTGATTAATTGAAACTGGTTTACCCTTCGCTTGAAAACAACTGATCAAGCTTGTTCTCGTAGTCGTGGTAATTAAGGTGTTCGTAAAGCTCCTTACGGGTTTGCATTGAATCCAACAGAGCTTCTTGATTGCCTTCAACTAGCAAGTGCTTGTAAACATTCTCCGCCGCTTTGTTCATCGCACGGAACGCACTCAATGGATAAAGCACCATGTCGACACTTGATTGGGCTAACTCGTTACAGCTGTAGAGTGGTGTTTGGCCAAATTCAGTGATGTTCGCAAGAATAGGCACGTGCTTGCCCGTTGCTGATTTCAGCGCTGCCGAGAACTTCACGTATTGATCGAGTTGATTCATCGCCTCAGGGAAGATCATGTCTGCGCCCGCTTCAACACAAGCTATCGCTCGCTCAATTGCGCTATCAATGCCTTCAACCGCCAATGCATCCGTACGTGCCATAATCACAAAGCTTTCATCGGTTCTAGCATCGGTTGCCGCTTTGACTCTATCGACCATCTCTTGCTGACTTACAATCGCTTTATTTGGTCGATGACCACAGCGTTTCTGGGCCACTTGGTCTTCCATATGGATTGCTGCTGCGCCTGCCTTCTCCATAGCGCGAATCGTACGTGCAATATTGAATGCGCCACCAAATCCCGTATCGATATCCACCAGCAATGGCAGATCACACGCGTTGGTAATACGTTCAACATCTACCAACACATCGTTCAATGTGGTGATGCCTAAATCAGGCAACCCATAAGACGCATTGGCGATGCCTCCGCCAGACAAATAGATCGCCTGATGCCCCAAGTTCTTTGCCATCATCGCGCAGTACGGATTGACCGTGCCGACGATCTGCAATGGCTCGTTGTCTTGCACAGCTTGTCGGAACTTAGCTCCTGCTGATAACTTCATAATGACGCTCCCTGTTAATTGTTTATTTCTAGCTAATCTTTAAGACTTACGGCTTTTGATTATCGCCAGCACTGATCTGCTGACAGGTTCCAATGGTCGCTTAATCAAGATCTTTGGATTGAATTTGTTGTTCTATAAGCAATCGACTACCCGAGATGTGTCGTCGCATTAGCATTTCTGCTAGCTCTTCATCACGATTACGAATCGCTTGTAGGATGTATTTGTGTTCATCGAGCGCCTCTTTTGGTCGAGACTGAGCCCTAGGCGATTGATAGCGATACATGCGTAATAGGTGATAAAGCTCATCACACAGCAGCGAAATGAGTTTGCTGTTACGACTCGCTTTGATAATGCGGTAATGGAAATCAAAATCCCCATGTTGATGAAAGTAAGAAGAACCTTCGACTTCATCGATGTGCTTTGAGTGTGTCGACAATAATCCTTCAAGCCCGATAAGCTCTTCTTGTGTAATATGTCGCGCTGCTAAGCGAGCCGCCATGCCTTCCAATGCCTCTCGCACCGCGTAAAGCTCTAGCAGTTTGTCTGCAGAAAAAGTAATCACTCGCGCACCAACATGTGGAATACGTTCTATCAGGCCAAGTCCTTCCACACGCATTATCGCTTCACGTAATGGACCTCGACTTACCTCGAAGCGTTTAGCCAGTTCAGGCTCCGAGATCTTACTGCCCGGTGCTAATTCACCGTTAACAATCGCCTCAACGAGGTACTCAGTCAGATTTTCCGACTTGGTGTTTTCTTTGTCGCTCACACGTGTTTTCGTGTTTGCACTTAAGGTGAGATCTTTTATCGCAGTATTCATATTCACGCTGCTCACTTCTGATTGCCGACCCTAACTGTCAACAATTTCATAACATGAACATAAAATACACGATTAAATTGTCGACAATCAAGCAAATTGTCGACAATTTAGACTAAGGTAGTACTTTCTATAGGCGATAAAAACTTACTTAAAAGGACACTAAAAACAATTCAACCACTTGTTATTTATCGATTTAAGCAAAGAAAGAGCCGCTAAACCCTTCCCTACCCTAAAATCACTCGAAACCAATGTGTCGACAACTTATAGACAGACTTGACAAACGCAGAGCACTTTGTGTCGATCTACCTGTTCACCGATAAACAGATATAAAAAAGGCGCACTCATGTGCGCCTTTCATTCATAGACCCCGTTCTAACAAGCCACCTTTACTCAAGCAATCTGACGAGTAACATCTAGGTATTTGCTGATATCAACGAAATCAATTTGTTCCGGCTTCAGATACTCTTCTGCATAACGCAGGTGAGTGCCGCTGGTTAAGAACAATCTAAACAGTTCGATATCGAGATGCTCGTCCAATGCCATTTTATACATGATGTCGACAGCAACACTGATTGGCTTAGCCTTCTTATAAGGCCTATCTGCAGCGGTTAATGCCTCAAAAATATCAGAGATCACCAGAATACGTTCTGGGATTGAGAGGTCATCACCAGTCAGCTTCCTTGGATACCCTGTACCTTTAAGTGTTTCATGGTGAGTTGAAGCGTAGCGAGGAACACGACTTAGCTCTTTCGGGAATGGCAGGTTCTCAAGCATCTTAATCGTGCCAAGCATGTGCTCGTTTATCTTAAATCTATCTTCAGCAGTCAATGTACCGCGTGCAATACTCAGATTGTAGACTTCGCCTAGGTTGTATAAGTGCTCAGGCACATCCATTTTAATTTGATGTTTCGGGTCAAATTCTAACGGCCTATCTCTTTTCACTATGTGCTCTGGCTTATCACTCAAAAGTGGTTCTGTGGCTGGTAAACTTGAACTCGGCTCTCGATTCATTGCCTCTATCGGTGATAGACCAAGTTGATCATCAAAGTGACGCGTCCAGGTCGTCTCAGCTATCGAGCGAATACGAGTGACTTTGTCATCACTCATGAACTCACCACCAACGTTCGACGTAGCGATAAAGGCAAAGTCATCTTGTAGCTGCTGCTTCGTTGCCGTAAGTTCATCGGCTATCAGTTGCGTTGATAGCGTACCATCAAGTTGTTTTCTCAAAGCGGTGATTTCCGCATCACGCCAAAGTACTTCAAATCGAGTTCTCACCTCGTGGATTCGGTTGTAGTTCGCTTCTAACTTCGTACCTTTATCGACGATGTGTTCCGGTGTCGTGATCTTGCCACAATCATGCAACCAAGCCGCAATTCTAAACTCACGGCGTTCGTCATCATTTTTAAACTCAAAGTCTTTGAAGTGCTCAGACTGCGATTGTTCCGCCGCGTCAGCCAGCATCAAGCCGAGTTCTGGTACACGATTACAATGCCCAGCCGTATAAGGGGACTTGTCATCGATAGCTTGGGCGATAAGCTTGATAAACGACTCTACAAACGCCTCTTGCCTCTGTTCATGTCGTTTAAGCTCCATTGCCATTTCTTTTACAGCAACAGATAACTCCCACACTTCTTTAATACGAGTATTAAGCACAGCTACGTTGTCATAGTCACGCAACTTAACCTTGTGAGTCTCTTTCTCTAATTGGCGAATAGGACGTACTATCGGTGTACCAAAGACCCAAGCCACAGGCAAGGTTAAACTCATCAGTAAAATCGTTACACCGACAGAGGTTGCTAGACGCTTATTGACTGTACTGAAGACTTCAGATTCGGGAATCAATACCGCAAAATACTCAGAGTAGTGTTCGCCCGTGTCTATTTTCTTTAAATAGAGATGCTTAATCTCACCATTCAACTCGACCCTTACCATACTACCTTCAACCGTTGCTTCCTTAGTCAAATCATAAAGTTCAGTATAAGGAACCGTCGTATTCGTATTAAAGCCGGTATCATGCAGCCACTTTTTTGCTAAGGCATCAAGTTGTTCACCACTTAACTTGCTGATAGCTTGATCAATAATTGGAAGCAATTGTTTATGCTTGCTCTGCAGCACCAAATGGAATTGATTTGAGTAGTTCTGTTTTAGATCTTCTAGAGTCCCATTGACAACAAGGCCTGGCTGGAAAAACCTATCTAATGCAAACGAGAGTACGGGTTCAGCTTCTAAGAAAGCAAAGTTCTCTTCGCTTTCAATTGAATTAAATGCAGACTCTAGGTTTTCAAATTCAACTAAATCAATGTTCGGAAAGTCCTCTCTTAACTTAGGAATAATTGACCACCCAGATAAAATGGCAACTTTTTTACCCTCAAGCTCGGCATAATTAGTGACAACCTTCGCACCGACCCTTGTCACGACAGAAAATGGCAATTCATAAATTGGAGTCGTGTATAGGCCATCTATGCCATTATTTTTATAATTTTGAACCGATTGCAGGCCATCAATACTTCCTTCTTGAAACTTACTGACAAGCTCGCCCCAAGAGAAACCATTAACAAATTCAAACCTGATCCCTGTCATCTCACCAATCATGTTAAGAAGGTCTATCGCATAGCCGTTTGGCTTTCCCGCCACTGAAAAGTCCATCGGCCCCCAATCATTTTGATTAGACACTAACAGCGGAGGGGTATCGTTAATCAAGGCTTGCTGCTCAGACGATAGCATTAATGTTGATACATCAAACTCCGATTCCTGATTGTTAACCTTGAGGTTAGACGCAATAATATTACCCGATTTCGAATATAAGAAAGACTCAACCTTACTGTCTTCTGCTAAGCCAAGCGCCGTACCTGATAGTTTGCTAGCTAAAGAAGACAACACAATATCAATACCAATCACATGTTGAACTTCAGATTCGATTTTCGAATCAAACGCTAAAGAATAAGTTTGCCCGGTAATTTGTAAATGCTGGAAAAGATATGGCTGAGTTTTTTCGACCGACTGAACATTGGCAGAAACATACCAAGGCCTGGTTGTTGGAAGGTAGTTGCTCTGCTCCGTAGTTGAGTTTCTTAGCGTAAACTCTTGGTCAAAATATTTCGTCGTACGGACGCGCTCCTCCCCTATATTATGAATCTCAACCACAACCCAACGGTCCTTTTGTTGTGCACCGATTTTTTCTCTAACGACAGGGGCAGATTCTAGATTAATAATTTGGAAGAAGTTTTCATTAGATGAGCCAATGTAAATACTATAAAAGAGAGGGTTATCTTTAATTGCTTCTGAAAGAATACTACGCGACTCTTCTTTCGATATTTTGTTACTTATAGAACGTTTCACTGAAGAAAGTAAACGCGCGGTATTGGCTGCGTCAGAATCAACCGCGCCGATATAGTTACTCAGCTCTTGGGACACCATCGTCAACTTTGATAGGGTATTCTCAGTCGCCATTTTTTTACTGAAGTAATATTGCAGTGAAACCGCAACAACAGCGGTAAGAAATGTCGCGAGTAAAAACATTCCTCCAACAGTAAATCGTAACGAAATTTTTTTTAATGCCATTATTTCATCCTTGAATAATCGCCAACTCCAAAGTTAACAGCCTAGCGCAATCAATACCGCTTAAGTTGCATATCAACTATAGTAACTCTATTCCACATCTAAAATCTAACACCTCTATACACCTGACTCTTTTGCAGAAATAGTTATCGTAGTCACATCTAACAATATAGACCAACAACCAATGCACTCGAGTAGAAAACGCTAGTTAAATCCAACCTTTGTCAATGAATTCAATCATTCTGAGACAATAACTACGATTTTAGAATCCAGATATCATTCAACAGTAAATGGACAAAAACACGTTACCGTGAACTTTATGAACAATATTAATCCAATGTTCTTTATTCTCAATATCGCCGCATTACAGACATTTCATTAACACACCGTTAACTTTAGCTTCATCTGCTAAGCAATATCCTACTCATCTGTTTAGTAGCTGGAAATAAAACATAAGTTTCTCTCCATTGAAGAGATCCCCTACATAAGGAACGTGAACCATGTTCAAGGCACTGAAACCTACTCTTGCGGCTTCTATCATCGCAGCAACCTTTTCTTTCAACACTTTTGCTGCTGACGTAGAAAAAATCCACTTCCTAATCCCTGGCGGCGCTGGTGGTGGTTGGGATATGACAGCTCGTGGTACGGGTGATGTATTGGTGAAATCAGACATCGTAGAAAATGTCTCTTTCCAAAACCTGTCTGGTGGCGGTGGCGGTAAAGCGATTGCTCACCTAATCGAAACAGCACAACGCCAAGAAGACACGCTAATGGTGAACTCAACGCCTATCGTTGTTCGTTCACTAACAGGTATCTTCCCTCAATCTTTCCGTGACCTAACTCCGGTAGCAGCAACCATTGCCGATTACGGCGCAATCGTCGCTCCTGCGGATTCTAAGTACGACACTTGGGAAGACGTCGTTAAAGAGTTCGAAACCAACCCACGTAAAGTGAAGATTGCTGGCGGTTCAGCTCGTGGCAGCATGGACCACCTTGTAGTAGCGGCAGCGTTCAAAGGCGAAGGTTTTGATGCGAAGAAAGTACGTTACATTGCCTACGATGCTGGCGGTAAAGCGATGGCGGCACTGCTTTCTGGAGAAACACAGCTTCTTTCTACTGGCCTTGGTGAAGTGCTAGAGATGTCTAAATCTGGCCAAGTGAAAGTGCTTGCTGTAACGGCACCAAAGCGTCTTGACGCTGCACCTAACATCCCAACACTGACTGAGTACGGCAACGAAACCGTATTCGCTAACTGGCGTGGTTTCTTTGCAGCACCGGGCACAAGCCAAGCGAAGATCGACGAATGGAATGTAGCGCTTGGCAAAATGTACAAAACCGATGAGTGGCAAGTGGTTCGTGACCGTAACGGTTGGATCGACAACTACAAAGCTGACAAAGATTTTTACGCCTTCCTAGAAGATCAAGAAAAACAGATGGGCGACCTAATGCGAGAGCTTGGTTTCTTGAAATAACCAACAACCATAGAGGGCCTATGTGCCCTCTTACTCTTTCCTTGTTTCGCCGTGCATGAGTTAACTTCAAACTCCTTTGTTTATTCGTAGACGTATTACTAACGCTTGCCGATTCGTTGTAAACGCAAGTGGCTGATAAACCAGTACCGTAATTCGCTTACCTTTGGTTAGTGATCCCAGACATTTCATTGACTCGCTCATGTACGGCTTTTTTACTTTTTATACCACCCCAAATGGAGTTGGATATGTCGGACTTACCAACCAAATTTCTGAGTAAGGAATCTTTGCTTTCGAAGGATCGCATCGGAGCCATGCTCTTTATGCTTGCATGTTTATGCTATGGCTACCAAACCACGCTGATTCCTTTGTTCCCCGGTGACGAGTACGAACCCTTCACAGCAAGAACCTTACCTATCCTGCTAACGTTTATCGGCATTGGCCTTTCGTTGATCCTGCTTATAACCGGACAGCCGGATAAAAAAGTCACATGCGACACTACGCCGCTGAACTGGAAACTGCTGATTGGCTTCTTGGTGTTAATGGCTCTGTACGGTGTTGGGCTGACTTATCTTGGCTTTGTTTTAGCAACCAGCTTCTTCTTACTTGCAGGCTTTTACCTACTGGGTGAGCGCCGCAAAGCTGTCTTATTTGGCGCGTCGTTTCCTTTCGTTATCGCGTTCTTTCTTTTATTAACTCAAGGCTTAGATATCTACCTAGAGCCGGGGTTAATCTTCACTCTTTGGTAGGGATAACATTATGTTAGACGGAATTTTACAAGGACTTTCGACCGCCGTGATGCCAATGAACATCATGATGGTAATTGTTGGCTGTTTTGTTGGTACCTTTATTGGGATGCTACCGGGACTCGGTCCAATTTCAGCAATCGCGTTGATGACCCCGATTACATACGGCCTAGACCCTTCTTCTGGCCTAATCTTGATGGCTGGTGTGTACTATGGCGCTGTATTTGGTGGCTCGACGTCATCAATATTAATCAACGCTCCAGGTTGTTCTTCAACGGTAGTAACCGCATTCGATGGCTACCCGATGGCACAAAAAGGCCAAGCGGGTAAAGCACTTGCACTCGCGGCTTACTCTTCTTTCACTGGTGGCACACTTTCGGCAATCATGCTTTTGATTGCCGCACCGGCTCTAGCCAGCGTGTCATTGAGCTTCCAGTCTTCAGACTACTTCGCATTGATGTTGTTAGGTTTATCGGCAGTAGCGGCGTTTGCGGGCCCAGGTCAGGTAATCAAGGCATGGATGATGACCATTCTTGGTTTGATGCTATCTACTGTTGGCATCGACAAAGGGGTTGGTGTTGAACGTTTCACGTTTGGTCTAACAGACCTGATGGATGGCTTTAGTTTCCTACTTCTTGCTATGGCAACCTTCGCTTTAGGTGAGACTTTAATGGGTATTCTAAAACCAGAGCAAGACACCAGCGCGGAAGAAAGCCAAAAGATGTCGGATATTGGTAGCATGAAGGTCACCAAAGAAGAGTTCAAAGAAGTGGCACCAGTTTCAATTCGATCTTCTATTCTCGGTTTCTTTACCGGTGTTCTACCGGGCGCAGGTGCCACTATTGCGGCATTCCTAAGTTACGGTATGGAGCGTAGCCTCGCGCCAAAAGACAAGCAGAAAGAGTTCGGTAAAGGCAGTATCCGTGGTCTTGTTGCTCCTGAATCAGCAAACAACGCCGCTTCAAGTGGTTCATTCGTTCCGCTACTAACGCTGGGTATTCCGGGCTCTGGTACAACTGCGATTATGCTTGGTGCATTGATTGCCTACGGTATTCAGCCTGGTCCTCGCTTGTTCGTTGAACACCCAGACGTATTTTGGTCGGTGATTATCTCGATGTACTTTGGCAACATCGTGCTGGTTATCTTAAACCTACCGTTGATCCCATATATCTCTAAACTGCTAGCGGTACCAAGAACGGTACTACTGCCAATGATCATTTTCTTCTCAATCACAGGCGTGTACTTGGTGTCTTTCAACACGATGGATGTGTTTGTGATGCTAATTGTGGCAATGGCGGCGATAGCGTTAAGGCTGGCCAACTTCCCGCTCGCACCGTTACTGCTTGGCTTCATATTAGGTGGTTTGATGGAAGAGAACTTGAGACGCGCACTGATGATCAGTGATGGTGAACTCAGCTTCCTTTGGGAACGCCCTATCACTATGACCTTCACTATTTTAGCGGTATTGGTTCTATCTAGTCCTATTCTGGTTAAGCTGTTCAATCGCTTTAGAGCAAAGCCTGTTGAAGTATAAACTTGGCTTAGCCTAGAAAACAAAACGAAATAAAGGGAGCCTCAGGCTCCTTTTTTCGTACCAGCTATTTCAAAAAACCACAGCTCTAAGGTGGTAGCAAACTCACAAACCTATCTTTACAACACACATGGCGCTGATATTCATAACAAATTCAAGTAAGGTAACCAGTTAGTTAACGTATTGGATTCTAAAACTATGGATTGGTTGATTCTATTCTTATCAGGGGTGGTTGGCGGTGTGCTTAACTCCATTGCGGGTGGCGGCAGCTTCATCACTTTCCCTGCTTTGTTATTTGCTGGCGTTCCACCAATAGCAGCCAACGCGACCAATACCTTTGCTTCGTGTGCTGGATACATTAGCGGAGCCTACGCTCTGCGCCACGAAATTCAATCTGGTACTAAGCAGCTAAAACTGACTATAGCTTTATGTGTGATTGGCGGTGGTATCGGGGCATTTTTACTGCTGCACACACCAGAAGCTCTGTTCACTCAATCTGTCCCTTGGCTGTTGCTGTATGCTGCTCTGCTTTTCACGTTTGGCGGCACGCTCAATAAATGGCTTAAACAAGCTACAGCAAAACATAAGCACGCCACTAGCGCAGGCGCATTCTTTTCCGCTTTATTACTTTTGATTGTCTGTATCTACGGTGGGTATTTTAATGCAGGTTTGGGCATTGTGACATTGAGCTATTTGGCGCTGGCTGGTTACACCAACATCAACGTGATGAATGGCATCAAACTGCTCGTGTCCGCGTGTGCTTCCCTCGCAGCGATCGTGTTTTTTATCGTAAATGGTTCGATTGATTGGCCGTCTGGCATGGCTGTATTATTGGGTACATTGGTTGGTGGTTATTATTCAGCAAAAATCTCTCGCCGCATCCCTCAACACTATGTTCGAACCACAGTGATCATCGCGAGTTTCTTAATCACCGCTTACTTTTTCTATAATAACTAGGTTTTATGCTAAGTCGGTTTGACACTAATTAAACCCGAAACTGAATCTAATTCTAACTGGAAAACACAGCGGGAAAGCTGACTCTCGCATTACCTATCTCGCTATTTTATTACTTATAAAATAACCGTGTCGATATGTGTGAGACGAGTCCTTTAATTAGTAAATTTGATAACAATTTAGACTGTTTTTTAGCCTTTATTTTTCCAAGGGTGGGATACTTCTCCTGTCGAAAGTGAGACTTCATTAGGAGGCGTTATGAACATTAAACTCGGTCATGTCATGTCATCAAGTCGACTCATTTGCTTTGTCGCTTTTCTTGCTGCCACATTCGCGTGGATCTTAAAAATGCCCGCTCTGTTTTCTGTGTCAGCGCTATTCTTACTGGTCAGTGCGATCGTTTATGTCACCGATCTTTGGAAGAATCAAAGAAAGAACCGCGAAGCTTAGCCAATTACGGTTTAATCGAACGAATTAAAAAAGGAGCTCATAGGCTCCTTTTGTGTTTTTCGCTTATCTAATTAGGCGTACTAATCGTCGACGCCTTATCTAACGACGCCTTCTTATTAACGACGGAAGTTACGACCGTTACCGCCGCGGCGCTCTTTAAATGCAGACGCAGCTTTAGCTTGAGAAGCGTGGATAGACTCAACCGTTAGTTCCATTGGCTCACGAGGCTCTAGCCCATGGCGGAATGTACGTGAACGCGGAGGCATCTGGTATTCGATGTCCGATGCTTTAGGCATACGCTTGAAACGGTAAAGGTAGAAGTTTTCAACCTTTTCACGAGCCCATTCGGTTTTCTTCAGGTATTTAACTGCACTTGCCACTGTAGGCTTAGTGTTAAAGCAGTTCATACGCATGGCCGCATCTAAAATTTCCCAACCATAATGATCCACTAATTCAGTGATCATGGTTTCAAGCTTTAAGCCGTGTAGCGGGTTATTTTGTTGCAGTTCGATTCTTTCTTCTTCAGTCATAACATTACCTTTTTCAAGGCAACTAAAGGCCTTGAATTTACTCTAGAACACCGTCATCACTGACCGCTTCTAGCTCAATCATTTGGGCATTATTTCCATTGCCCTTGTTTATGTCTTTATGATGGCATAAAGCATGTGCGTTATCCTATTTATCTTTTCATTTAATTTTAAAATGGTTATTTAACGTCCAGATCATCATTAACAGCACTTTAGTTAAGCAATAGCGCATACGCTATTAACTGGCAGACGTATTCGATGCGTTAATGAGTAAAAGAGCCTATAAACACGCTTGGTCACTGAATGAGGTGATGGCCTATATAGAAGCAAACACTGGTTCAATGTTTGACCCAGAGTGGGTTGAAGCGCCTAAACAAAACCTAGACAGCTTTATGGCCATTCGAGATCAATATAACGACGACATTCAACTGCAAGCCATGACAGCTTAGTTCGAACTTATCTTGCAAGATCCCAATCTAATATCAAGCGTTAGCTAAATCAGAACCAACAAAAAAGGATGCCAATCGGCATCCTTTTGATTTTTAGCTTTCACCTTTAAGAGCGTCGGAGCTCTTAACAACTTCTCACTACGATTATACGTCGTAAGTTGTAGAAGCAGTGTCGCCGCCTGTACCAGTCCAGTTTGTGTGGAAGAATTCACCACGTGGACGGTCAGTACGCTCGTAAGTGTGAGCACCGAAGTAGTCACGTTGAGCTTGAAGCAGGTTCGCTGGTAGACGTGCAGTTGTGTAACCGTCTAGGAAAGATAGCGCAGAAATCGTACATGGCATTGGGATACCAGACTCTAGAGATTTCGCTGCTACTTTACGCCATGCCACTAGGCTGCCTTGTAGGATGTTTTTGAAGTACTCGTCAGAACCTAGGAACGCGATGTCTGGGTTTGCTTCGTACGCATCACGTATGTTGCCTAGGAATGCAGAACGGATGATACAACCACCACGCCACATTAGCGCTACGTTACCGTAGTTTAGGTCCCAGCCGTTTTCGTTCGACGCTTCACGCATTAGCATGAAACCTTGAGCGTAAGAGATGATCTTAGAAGCCAGTAGAGCTTGACGTAGTGCATCAACCCACTCTTGCTTGTCGCCTTCAACTGGAGTGATTGTCTTCTCAAACAAAGCTTCAGCTTCAACACGTTGGTCTTTAAGAGCAGACAGGCAACGAGAGAATACAGACTCAGAGATCAGTGTTAGTGGGATACCTAGGTCTAGTGCGTTGATACCCGTCCACTTACCCGTACCTTTTTGGCCGGCAGTGTCTAGGATCTTCTCAACTAGCGCTTCACCGTCTTCATCTTTGTAGCCAAGGATGTCAGCAGTGATTTCAACTAGGTAGCTGTCTAGCTCAGTCTTGTTCCAGTCAGCGAATACTGCTTGCATCTCGTCAGCAGACATACCTAGGCCATCTTTCATGAACTGGTATGCTTCAGTGATAAGCTGCATGTCACCGTATTCGATGCCGTTGTGTACCATCTTAACGAAGTGACCAGCACCGTCGTTACCAACCCAGTCACAGCAAGGCTCACCAGCGTCAGTTTTTGCCGAGATACCTTGGAAGATTGGCTTAACCGCTTCCCAAGCTTCAGCCGCACCACCTGGCATGATTGAAGGACCGAAACGAGCACCTTCTTCACCACCAGATACACCAGTACCGATGAAGTGGATGCCTTTCTCACGACAATGCGCTACACGACGGTTAGTGTCTGGGTAGTTAGTGTTACCACCATCAATGATGATGTCGCCTTCGTCTAGAAGTGGGATTAGGTTTTCGATGAACGTGTCTACAACGTCACCAGCACGAACCATAAGCATCACTTTACGTGGCGCTTCTAGCTTCTCAACTAGCTCTTCTAGAGAGTAAGCACCAACAATGTTAGTACTTTTAGCTGGGCCTTCTAGGAACTCGTCTACTTTAGCAGCAGTACGGTTATGAGCCACAACTTTGAAGCCGTGGTCGTTCATGTTTAGGATAAGGTTCTGACCCATTACTGCTAGGCCAATTACACCGATATCACCTTTCATTATTTTATCTCCTTGCGGCTATTCGCACTTATGCGATAGCACTTGCTGCATTTGAATCTAGGAACCACTCTGTTTCGCCAGTTTTAGACTGGATTTTCGCTGCCGGGTAAGGCAGTTCTGAAGCAGGAGTTGTATGAATTTCTTTAACGATCTCAACTTTACCTGCACCCAGTACTAGGTAGCTGATTCGTTTTGCTGCTTCTAAAACTTTCGCTGTTTTAGAAACACGGATTTGACCAGACTCAGGGTGAGAAGCTAATACAGATAGGTTCTCATCTTGGTAGTTGGTTGCACCTGGGAATAGTGAAGCTGTGTGGCCGTCTGCGCCAACACCAAGCAGAATCCAATCGAATACAGGCGTGCCGTTTTCTGTTGGGATTACGTCTGCCATCTCTTTTGCGAAACGCTCTGCTTCTGCTTTTGGTTCATCTTCACCACGGATGCGGTGGATGTTCTCTGCTGGAAGGTTTACGTTTGTAAACTCTTTTAGTTTCGAAAATAAGAGTGTATTCGCTTCACCGAAGTTGCTTTCAGCGTCGTCTGGTGCAACGCAACGTTCGTCGCCCCACCAAAAGTGAAGGTTATTCCATTGAATACCTTCTGCGTATGGTGCTTGAGCTAAAAGCTTGAAAAGCATTTTTGGCGTGCTGCCACCAGACAATGAAATGTGAACAGGTTTACCCTGCTCGCTGTACACTTTCATTTCGTTTGCTAGGTTTTCAACGACCAATTCTGGCGTTGCAAAGATCTTGTGATTGATCATAGTTCGCAGTAATCCGTGTCTGTTAAGTTTTTGCATGGGAAACGCCATGCGCGGCCATCACGTTGCAGAAGTTCATCCGCTTCCTGTGGGCCCCAAGTACCACAAGCATAGCCAAACAGCGCTTGAGGATCTTGCTTGAAGTCTAAGATTGGTTGAACGTACTTCCAACAAGCTTCTACTGCATCGGTACGAGCAAACAAAGTTGCATCACCGTTTAGTGCATCAAGAAGAAGACGCTCGTAAGCCGTTAGCATTTGAGTTTCAGGCAAGTCAGAGTAAGAGAAGTTCATTTTCACTTCTTTTGCTTTGAAGCCTGCGCCCGGCTCTTTCAAACCAAAGCTCATCTGAATTCCTTCATCCGGTTGGATACGGATAATCAGTTTGTTCTCTGGTGCATCTTGACCAAATACTGGGTGTGGCGTGTTCTTAAAGTGAATCACGATTTCAGTCACACGTGTTGGTAAGCGTTTACCTGTACGTACGTAGAAAGGAACACCATTCCAACGCCAGTTATTGATGTGAGCTTTCAAGCCGATGTAAGTCTCGGTACGAGAATCATCCGCTACACCGTGCTCTTCACGGTAACCGAGCAAATGCTGGCCGCGAACATCAGACGCTGTGTATTGACCTAAGACTAGATCTTTACGCAGGTATTCTTCCTCAAGAGGCTTAAGACACTGAAGCACTTTAACCACTTCATCACGAATAGAATCAGCGTTAATTTGTGCAGGCGGCTCCATGCCCACCATTGCTAGCACTTGTAGCAGGTGGTTTTGGAACATGTCACGAACAGCGCCAGAACCGTCGTAGTATCCGCCACGCTCTTCAACGCCAAGGAACTCAGCACCTGTGATTTCAACGTATTCAATGAAGTTACGGTTCCACAGTGGTTCAAACATCGCGTTTGAGAAACGAAGCACTAGAAGGTTTTGTACCGTTTCTTTACCAAGGTAGTGGTCAATACGGTAGATCTGGTGTTCTTGGAAGTGATGATGGATCTCTTCATCCAACGCTTGAGCTGATGCTAAGTCGTAACCAAATGGCTTCTCGATGATCAGACGACGCCAGCCGTTCGTTTCATCGTTCAGGCCATGCGCAGCAAGGTTTGCTGGAATAACACCGTATAGGCTTGGCGGGGTTGCCAAGTAGAACAGTGTGTTATGGTTTTCAAATTGGTAGTCTTGCTCAAGCTTATCTAGACGTTGTGCTAAACGAGCGTAGTCGTTTACATCTGAAGTGTTGATCGCTTGGTAATGCAGATGTTCAATAAATGCATTCAGCGTCTCTGGCTCAGTTTTTTCCATTTCCTGAAGAGACTTCTTCAGCTTCTCACGGTAAGACTCATCGCTGTACTCAGTACGGCTCACTCCAAGAATCGCAAAGGATTCTGGTAGTTGATTGCTAGCATACAGGTGGTATAGAGCAGGAATTAACTTGCGGTAAGTTAGATCTCCCGACGCACCAAAAATAACGATGCTGCTGTTTTCAGGTATTACCATCATCTTTCCTATAAAAACAAGGTTTTTAGTATTCGCCAAAGGTATCAGCGACATACGAAAATAGATAATAGGTCTTAACTATTACATCAATAGTAAGCGCCTATTAAATTTGAGAATGCGTTTGGTAAACGAGGGTGAAAGCTATCACCTCTATTCGGGACAGTATTGTCTATGACTATTTGATTTACATCAACCACTGTGAAAGCAATCGATTAAATATTGACTCATTTCGAACAAATTCTAATCGATAGTTCCGTTCATTTGACCCGAGGGAGAAGCAAATCGGCATTCTCAAACAGTGTAGTCAAGAAAGAACGGTATCTGGTCGGTGGAGTGAGCAATAGGAAAGGGAGAAAAAGGTAAAACCAGCTTATTCAACTGGCTTTATATTTATTTTGATGGTGTCGTGTTTATCTTTGCGCTTTGTTGTAGCAGCGCTCCGGGCGACCTACGGTACCGTAATTTAAGTCTGCGACTAACTCACCAGTGGTAATCAAAAATTCTAAATAGCGTCTGGCGGTGGTTCGGCTAGCACCAATCCGTTCTCCGGCTTCATCGGCGGTAATATTAACGGCATCAGCTTGCTGAAAAATGGCTCTGATCTTATCCAACGTTACGCCATCAATTCCTTTGGGCAAGGTTGATACTTTTCCTGAGTCCGCTTTGGCATTGGCTTGCAGCATCTTATCAACCAAACCTTGGTTCAAATCAGACACGCTTTCGAACTCTTGTAACTGTGACTGATACTTCTTCAGTGCTGCTTCCAAACGAGGAAACATTACTGGTTTCAATAGATAATCGACCACCCCACCACGCATTGCTTGCTGCAGCGTATCGACATCCCGAGCAGCAGTAATCAAGATAACGTCGCAGCCTTGATTGCTCCCTCTTACGTGATTAAGAATATCGAGCCCACACCCGTCCGGCAGATACACATCCAATAACACCAAATTCGGTTTTAAGATGTCCAGTTGCATCAGCGCTTCAGACTGTGTAGTGGCAATGCCGACCACGTCAAAGCCACCCATCTGTTCTAAATAACGATGGTGTAGCTCTGCAATCGCAATATCATCTTCAATGACCATGACTCTCGTGATTGCATTCATTTATGTTCTTCCTTTAACCATGTTTTTTCCGTCACGATGATCTTCACAAGATCGCTTCGTGCTTAATTATTATTGTTCTTCTTTTGGCAAATAAACCGTCATTCGCGTGCCAAAATCTTGGTTGTCGACCATTTCAAGCTGCCCTTGATATCGGTCTGCCAGCTGCTTTATCAGATACAAACCCACACCACGATTTTGCTTCGCTTTGCTCGATACGCCTTTTTCGGTAAGTGCTTTGGTCGCCAACTCTTTCGGCAAACCGCACCCTTTGTCTTCTACTTCTACGATAATTTCATTACCAAAATCACTGATTGAAACTTCAATAACCCGACGCGCTGGCGCAATTTGACCCTCTTGCTTAATCGCCGTCATGGTGGCGTCAAAGGCGTTATCAATCAGGTTGCCAAGAATTGTGACAACGTCATCCGCGTTTAACCAGCTAGGCAGAGCTTCAAGCCTTGATCCCTCTTCCACTTTAAGCTCTAACCCAATCTCTCGAGCTCGCTCTGTTTTGCCTAAAAGCATGCCTGCAATAAGAGGGTCTTTCACCGTCTCTCTTAAGAACTCAATTAAGCTCTGGTAATGAGCGGTTTCTTGACCAATCAATTGTTGAACAGAGTCCAGCTCGCCCATCTGAATCAAGCCACTAATGGTGTTGAGCTTGTTTTGATGCTCGTGGGTTTGTGAACGCAATAGATCAGCATACTCTTTGGTTTGTGAGAGCTGGTCGGTTAAATCGTTGATTTCATTTCGTAATCGGAAACTCGATACCGCCCCGACCACCTCACCTGCCACTATAATCGGGCTACGGTTAGCAATGATTCGCTTATTGTTCAAATACAACTCTACATCGTGGTCGGTGTCGCCCGTTGATAGCAGTTGTTCTAAATCACTGCCTGGCAATACGTCAGAAAGGCGCTGTTGATTGAGTGCTTTATCCCTGTCTATCGATAAAATATCGCAGGCACTTTTATTAATAGAACGCAAAATGCCGTGCTTGTCGATGCTCAGAATGCCCTCTTTCACGGTACTCATGGTTACATCTAGCTCAACATAAAGTCGCCCTATCTCTTCAGGCTCAAAGCCTAAAATAGCGCGTTGAAAACGGCGAGATACATAACTCGAAATCAAAGCGTTGACCGCAACCACCAGCAACGCCATCACAATCAAAAAGGCTAAGTAAGGTTCGATTCGATCTTGCAACGAATCCAATAAGTAACCAACTGACACCACACCAATAACGGTACCTTGGGTGTCTTTTACCGCGGATTTACCACGAACTGAAAAACCCAGCGATCCTTTGGCTGTCGACACATAAGACTCGCCCAATACCAATGCTTTTTGGTTATCGCCACCACGCATGGGTTTACCGAGCCTGTCATCATAAGGGTGAATCAGGCGGATACCTTTATCATCTCCAACAACGATAAACGCCGCGCCAATGAGCTGAGTAAGGTTACGAAATTTAACTTGGGTTTCTTCAGACAAAACGTAGGGAACGCCATTAGGGTCCAACGTTCCATTTTCTTGAATAATGCTGGTGACAAGCGGCGATTCAGATAGAAATTCAGCAACACCTAACGCTTTCAAACCCATCTCTTGTTCTTGAGATTGTTTGATGTAGTAAAAACCAGCAGCTGCAAGAATCAAAAGTTCAACGAGGCCAGTGACCGTCATGATAATCAGTAACCTTTTACGGAAACTGATACTGCTCCATTTCATATTCCACCGTCCCTAGTGTTAGACGATCAATGTTAACACCAAGTTAATCGCATGACCTTTCTAGGGGCGTGAATTTGTGACTGCTACTCAACTAAATAATTGAGCAGATTGTTAATTGATAATCCTTTACGTTGTTCATCTCGATTAATCGTTCATTTTTAGGACTGATTAGCTTAAAAACCAAAATAAACGAATAAATATTGAGCTAGATCACTAAGCTTTTAGGTGTTTTTTAGGTTGTTTAAAATAAATACAATTATAATGGTTGCATATGAAGAAGTTTATTGTTGCTAAGCCATAGGTCATGATTTTCAGACCGCGCTTTGAATCGAAACTTCGATTAACAAAATAGCAACAACCCTTCGCTCGCTGGACGTATCTATAACTAAAAGTTGCACGCTCGCCGTTACGAATGATGAACAAACGGATTAAGTATTCTCCCCTATTCATCCATCGCTATTTCAAACTCGGCTAGCCAGACAACGAAGAGGTGACTGATAAAAGCATCACCCAATAATAAAACATTGATGAGCAGGAAGTATCGATCAGTGGCCAGTGGCAACGTCCAATAGAAACAGGATAACAAACATAACGTATAAACATTGTTGAAAAGGAAACAAGGCAATGAAACGCGATAACTTTGGAATTTGTCTTACTAAGACTATGCTGTTCAAACACTTACAATCGACTTTTACTCACGTAAGAGCCTATGAGAAAGATGGCACCTCCCCACTCGATCTCAAGGTATTGTTAGCATTCCCGCAAATGTCAGGTAGAGATTTATTACAAACAATGCAAGGTTCAAGACAATTGGTATGGCGCGCCGATCACCATTGTCCTAGCTTTAAATAAGCCACTTCATTTTGTAAAAACACTTCTATACTGAACTTAAAGAGCATGCTTATGCGTGCTTTTTAAGTTTCATTTATCTTTGATATTCACGTCACTCAATCTTATTTACACTTGATTAACGAGTTATGAGAATTTCTATTCATATGAGACAATCTATTCAAGACAAATGACTATCGCCCTGTTAACATTAGAGTTAATGCTCTAATTGGTATTTAATGCAGATGACCAAACCAAAATTCCGATACCTTGCGATCGCCAGTATGCTTCTCGGCACTATGGCTTCGCCAGGCTATGCAGCCCCGCTCACTTTTTCTGAAGCGTGGCAAATTCTCCAAGAGAACAACAACTCTCTTGCGGCTCAACAAGCCAACGTTGAACGTTATCAACACCTTCAGAACTCAACAAGTAGCCTCAATCTTCCTTCTATTACCTTAGGGGCTAACTACACGCACCTTGATAGTGATGTGACGATTAATGGTGAACAGTTTTCAGATAGCTTGAGTGGAGTAAACCCTGCTATATCCGCGATTTTGCGCCCTCTAGTTGGTGGCGTTACCTCAACGATTACCGAACAAGACATCTTTAGCTCTTCCATTCGTGCTGTGTGGCCTATCTTCACTGGTGGTCGAATAACCGCTGCGCAAAATGCGGCTGAAGGTAAAAGCGAAGAAGCGCAAAGCCAACTGTTGATGGAGAAACAAGCTCGCTACGAAGACTTAAGTAAGTATTACTTCTCGGTGATCTTAGCGGAAGACGTTGTGAGAACGCGTCAAGCCGTTGAAGCAGGCTTAACTCAGCATCGTGATTTCGCCATCAAGCTTGAACAGCAAGGACAAATCGCCCGAGTAGAGCGCCTACAAGCCGATGCTTCTTTAGATAAAGCGATTGTAGAGCGCACGAAAGCTCAGAACGATCTTAAAATTGCGCAATTGGCGTTGACCCAAATCCTTGGTCAAAATGAAAGTGTAGAACCCTCTGAACAACTGTTTATCAATAAGAACCTGCCTCATATGGACGTGTTCATTGACCAGACACTCATGACCTACCCCGGCCTTAAGATTCTTGATGCAAAAGAGAAACAAGCAAGCAGCTTAATTAAAGCCGAGAAAGGTAAATACTACCCAGAGGTTTACCTTTATGGTGATTACAGCCTGTATGAAGATGACTCTCTAGCCAGTGAAATGAAACCCGATTGGTTGGTTGGCATTGGTGTGAATGTGCCACTGCTTGATACCTCTGGCCGTTCCGACAAAGTCGCTGCGGCTCACAGTGCCGTATCACAGGTTCAATTCCTTAAGTCACAAGCTAAGCAAGACTTAACCGTGTTGGTACAAAAGACTTACCTTGAAGCAAACCAAGCCATTGAAGAGGTTCAAGGCCTGAACTCGAGCTTGTCTTTAGCTCAGGAAAACCTATTACTTCGTAAAAAAGCCTTCACACAAGGGTTATCTAACTCATTAGAAGTGGTTGATGCCGAGCTTTATCTTGCGAGCATTAAAACCCAGCAATCTGCTGCTCGCTTCAAATACCTAATCTCTCTCAACAAGCTGTTAGCGCTAACCAGCGAAATGAATGCTTACTCCAGTTACTTAACCTCCTCTGTTCCGTCTGATTTCGACTCAAAAACAGACACCGTTAGCCAGTCAAAAGGATAATTCATGAAACCTATTAAGCCCCTTCTTCTATCTTTAGTTGGTATCGGCGTTATTGGCTGGGTCGGATACAGTTTCTATCAAGCTTATCAACCTCAGCCGGTTAAGCTTCAAGGTCAAATCGATGCGCAGCAATACAGCATCTCATCGAAAGTACCTGGCAGAATTGATGAAATATTCGTGCGCAAAGGCGATTCGGTTGAAAAAGGCGAATTGATCTTCTCTCTACTAAGCCCTGAGATTGATGCGAAGCTAGAGCAAGCAAAAGCTGGTCAGAAAGCCGCTGGTGCATTAGCACAAGAAGCAGAGAATGGCGCGCGTACTCAACAGATCCAAGCGGCTAAAGACCAATGGTTGAAAGCCAAAGCAGCTGCCGATCTGATGGACAAAACCTACCAACGTGTAAACAACCTTTACAACGATGGTGTGGTTGCCGAGCAGAAGCGTGATGAAGCCAAAACACAGTGGCAAGCGGCGAAGTACACCGAAAGCGCTGCATTCCAAATGTATCAATTAGCGCAAGAAGGTGCGCGTGACGAAACCAAAGTGGCCGCCACTCAAAAAGCGTTAATGGCAGCGGGT
>NZ_MAKD01000008.1:0-89942 GCF_001691235.1 Vibrio sp. ZF57
CGATTGTTCTGGTTAAACTCTAGGAACGTGGCCAATATCAGTTGACCACTACAATTGGGCTGCCGCTGATCTACCTGTTGTCGAAAAGCTTCAAGCAACCTTCTAAGGAATAAGTAAATGGATTTAAAGGCGGGTTGGGATGGAACCTGGCAAGAGTTTCTTCAAGTTGATAAAGCAGTTTTTATCAATGAACTTATTTCTTTTCACACGAGTCTCGACTGGGCTCAAGAGCTAGAACCCACCCAACGTTTTGCATGGGAAACCGAATATGACTTAATGAAATCGATGCTCGGTCATGTCGTTAGGGAGTCTAACGTTAACCCTGAGACTTGTTGGGTCGCCTTTGAGCAAGAGCTGATAGGTGAGGGTGGAAAGAGAGCAGCAGACGTCAACTTGGTTCTACCTACGGGAGACTTGTTTGTTGTTGAGTTCAAACATAAAACGGAAGCCTCAGAGCATGAGATCCTTCGTGCGAATTCAGATTTGCAAACCATGCTTCGTTACCACAATGAATCGATAGGTTTGGTAGGGCATGGATTCTTAGTATTAACAAAACCTGGTGCAAAGGGGTTCAAACATTCAGACGTTGTTTGTGAGATAGCAGACAAAGGCGATGCTCCTTTATTGACGAATCAATTGGTCACATCGCTGAGACAGACAAGCAGTTATGATGTCCTTCGTTGGTCTAAGGGCGAGTTTTATCGCCAGCCAAGCATACTGCACGGAACTGCACAGGTATTTTTTGATGCCAAAATTCCCACATTAAAAACGTCGGCAAGTGAAAACATCGAGGAAGCAAGAGATGCTCTTCTAACGCTCTATCAGCAAGCTAAGGCCAAGCTAAAACGTTACGTTGTAGTCGTTCATGGACGTCCTGGAGCGGGGAAAACGCTCTTGGGGATTAGCACAGTGGCTTCAGTAGCTCGCAATGACAGTGTTAAACAGAGCGAGCCTATCTTTCTATCCGGTAATGCCCCGTTAGTGCAAGTACTTCAACACACGTTAGATTTTTACGGTAAGCGAAAAGGCAATGATGTACTAGGCCGGATTATCGACGGGCGGGTCATGATCGAAGACCTACATATTTTCAAAAAGCACATCAAGAGTTCATTTGGATTGCGTCAAGAAACCTTTGTTGTGTTTGATGAGGCGCAGAGAGCTTGGGAGAAGGCAAGCCCTAGAGATTCAAAGTCACCCTCGGAACTAATGCTATTTTGCAATTGGCTATCTCAACAACCTTTTGGTGTATTGGTTCTTCTGGTTGGTGATGGGCAGGCTATTCATCGTAATGAAATGCAGTTAGATCAAATGCTAGCGGATCTCGATGTTGCCGTTAGTGCGCAAGATCGAAGAGTGACGCCAGTAATGCCTTCATTGCATGCCGATAAGATGAAGCTTATCAGTCCAATCAAGAAGGACGTCTTTAATCTAAAGACACCGATTCGCCAGTCATATACCGAAGACTTAGATAAATGGATTGAAGCAGTTCTCTCTAATAACCCAGTGCGGGCACGTGAAGTTTGCTTAACCATTCAAGCTCACTATCCACTGTGTGTCACACAAAGCAAAGATTCGGCCGAAGGTTACGCATCTGAGTTACAAAACACTTTGCATGAGGGAAATTGTAAACCTGACGCTTTTAGAAGTGGCTGGTTGATGTCGAGCCGTGGTGGCAAGTTCATCGATGAAGTACAAAAAGTCAAATTTAAGGCAGGAAAGAACATTGGCCCGTGGTACGTAGAGCCTCCAAGTTCTAAGAACTCATGTTGTCGATTTGAGGCTGCGTGTACTGAGTTTAGTTGCCAGGGTTTAGAGTTGTCTTTGGCGCTGTTTAATTGGGGGAACGACTTGCTATATCGAGATGGTCTACTCGTTCTGTCCGAGGACAATCGTCATCGTCGCCAATACGACCATTACACAGAAGGGAGTTATCGAGTACTACTTAGTCGAGGTCGTAGTGGGCTAGTGATTAAGTGCGATGATGATGAAAGTTTCGAATACTTAAAAAACTGTGGAATGCGTGTGATCTAATTTACTTTTTTAAGATGCAATTACGGAATGTCATTCCCTAAGGTTGATGTTTATGACTTAGAACAGCTTTTAATTGGATTATTCATATTATTATTCAATGGTTTGCTTAGTTTGTAGTCTGAATGTCATTGCCATTCTTAATGACCAAGCTGGGTTTTGACTTTTTAAGACGAGAGTGGGGTAAGAATGAGCCGACAAAAAAGTCTAATTGGCTGGATAGATTTTTCATCTACAGAACGAGAACGCGTATCTCAAGTACTCTCAATGTTACAAGAGAAAGGTACACTTGATGAGTTGGGTATAGGACAAATCAGGGATGCTTTTGCCGATCAGCTTTTTCCGGGTTTTTCTACTATCCAAACCCGCGCTAAGTACTTTGTCACTATCCCCTATATATTTCATGACTACCGTAAGTTAGAGCCTAATGAGCGGCCTCTTCTGGCTGAATACATTAGCCAGCAAGAAGATAAATTAGCTAGATGCCTAGTCGAAAACCATCAACATGATATGCCTGATGGGATCATAGGAAAAGATAGCCTAGAGAAAGGGGTGGCTCGTAAACCTTCTTCCGTCTACTGGAATGGACTACGCCAGTTATCCATCGCTAAAACAGAACTGTCTTTAAGAGAGTTTGTTAATCAGTACCAAGAGCTAGCAAACAATAAAAGCGAAGTCCATATCGACGACGATGGGCAGCATTCTGATATTGCGCAACTGATGACGAAACCCGATGGTTACCGTGAATCTTGGTTAAACCAAGTATCAATAGAACTTACACGTAAAGAAGCTGATTTCCTCAAAAATAAACTACAGCTATCGAGTAAGATTGAACATAGTGTCCCCGCTCAATTATTCACGCACAACCTTGTTGGCGAAGCTCTGCAAGTGGCTGACATGCTCACTAAGGGGGCATGGCAAGCCGAAGGCCTTTATGAAAAGCTAAAAGACTCGCCTATTTCCGATCAAACGAAAACATGTTTTGAAAACGCGCTGGAATTTAGTTTTGTTCTTGAAGGCGCGCATATTCGTTACAACATCCTCATAGCCCAACGAGCCAAGAATATCGAACAGATTGAACAATTAAATGAAGAGTTTGATGTTTGGTTGAACCAAGCTCATAAACAGCCTACGAGCTTTGAACAGCAGAGCATCGACAACTGGTATGAGTTTGCTTTCGGACCACATAAAAGCGCAAACAATCGCACACGTCAGTTTATCGAAAACTGGTGTACCTTGATTCGCGAGAATGTCTCTGTCGATAAGTTGGATGCATGTGTGAAGCAGCAAGCGGTAGCAAATAAAGGGGCACGGTGTTTGCTGAAAAAAGCCCTCAGTGAAAACCAAAAGTGGGTTGGAATGCGCAAACTAGAATTTCGTTGGCCTTCTGCCAGAGTCATTTTACAAGATATCCAGGAGGGGCTAGATGTTAGTGCCGGATAAAAATCGCTTAGATTATGGCGAACAGCTTATCGCTCCCGAAGGTTATGAGCTTACTCATGCTATCGCAACGACGTATAGCTTGGACTTGAATACTTTACTGACAGTGCCTATTGCCATGTGTTTTGGCCATACCTTAGAAGGTTCGGTTGAGCACATGAGAATTGCGCTGTTGGAAGCGTTAGGAATGTTGGGAGATAAACTTACGGTTTTCTACCAACAAGGCAATATTAAGTTGCCAGATAAGTACAACAGCTTATTTGGCTTGTTGGAAAGCAGTCTTATTCCAGTAGTTCCAAACGCAGGAGAGTCGAACTCTGCGTTTTCATCATTTCATCCAAAACTGTGGTTACTTCGATTTGAAAGCCCAAATGAAAATCAAAACGTAAAATACCGTTTGATAGTTTTATCACGTAATTTAACTTTTGATCGAAGTTGGGATCTTAGCGCTGTAATTAACGGAGAATCAAGAGGGAAACGAAAACCAGCCAATCGTCCGTTGATTGACTTTTTTGATGAGGTTTACAGTAGTTCATCAACGAAATCATTTGACGATATGATTGACCCACAAGAGTTAGTTAGAGTGCTTTGGGATAAGCCAGATAACATCAGTGAACTCGGTTTTCTCTCTACCATTTTTGATGAGAGCAACAAACGACAGCACCCAATCCATCTAGAACATGGTAATCAAACCATGCTTGCGGTCTCTCCTTTTATTAGGGGGGGTGGCAAAGTGGGAGCTTTAGACTGGCTCAGTACCTTTGCTCCTGATGACCAACGTTACTTATTTAGCCGCAAAGAAGAGCTCGACATGGCTGGTGAGAAAGTCTTGGATGGTTGGCACTGTTATGCACTTAACGAACACCTCATCGATGCAGAAGAAAATGAGGAAATGGACCAGTCCCCATTTGTAGAGAATGACCTCAATTTACATGCGAAGCTATTGGTTGTAGACGAAACTGATTCCACTTCGAGCTGGCACCTTGGCTCGGCGAATACAACTCAAGCAGCTATGGGAGATGCCTCTGATCGCCCGAGAAATAGTGAATTCATGCTTCGTTTAACGGGATCTAAAGATCAAATTGGTGTTAATTCATTGATTGAACAATGGGTTAATGAGCACGGAACTGGCTTATTCACAAAGCATGAGTTCAGCGAACTAGAACAAATTGAAGAAGAAGACTCTGATCGAGTCCTCCGTCTATTAGAGTTCAGCCTAATTAAGACTGATTGGAAACTTGAAGTTGATACGAACGGTGACGATGAATATCAGCTGACCTTAAAGGGGACTCAGGTTGATATTCCGTCGAATTTTGAGGTTAAGGTTTCTACATTGAGCGCGTCTCAGCCTCGTCCACTAGCTCGTGAAGTTATCTGGGACGGTCTTAAACCTTCCCAAATTAGTGCGCTAATTCACTTTGAAATATCAGAAAACGATTCAGTGGCTAAGAACTTAGTCGTTCAAGCTCAAATTACGTTTAATTGTAACTTGGATCGTGGAAAGGCAATTACCAATGAATTACTTGAAAATCGCGCACAGTTTATGAGTTATATCGCGATGCTGTTACATATCGACCCAAGTAAGCAAGATTTGATGAACAGTTTGGAAAAAGGGGGCGTTGAGGGGGCTGGTAATGTGTTCTTCACCAAAGACAGCGTGATCTACGAAAAACTGATGCGAGCAGCTGCGTTAAGTCCAGAGTTGCTTGAAAGAATTGATCGTTTGCAAGCGCAAGTCGATGAAAGGATTATTCCATATGAGTTCAAGACGTTATGGGGCGTGTTCTCATCATTTGTGCCATCCAAGTAGTACTTCATAAATAGTCGTAAGAATAAGAAGATAATTAAGTTATGACACACGAGATTGTAGAACAACTAAACGGTGTATTAGCGGGTCTTAAGGACTTTCAAAAGGCAACCGTTGATCAGACTATTAATAAGTATCAACTAGCTGAACATAGCCATCGAATACTTGTTGCTGATGAGGTGGGGTTAGGAAAAACTATCGTTGCCAAAGGTGTCATTACTCAATTACTGAAAAGGCATGTTGGGTCCAATACGACTAAACCGATGCGTGTCATCTATATATGTTCCAATCTTGCATTGGCAGATGAGAATCGCCAAAAGCTGGCGCTCTTTAATGGCGAAGATGCAAAGCGATGGGTAAAGCCATCAACATTTGGGCGTCTGGTTGAACTGGCTCTCAAGCCCAAACATTCAGAAATAAACGATGAGCACGTAATTGAAGTGTGTACATTAACACCTTCGACTTCCTTCACATTAACAGCGGGGGCGGGTAACTGTCGGGAAAGAGCGATCTTAGCTGTTCTGTTGTCTCAAACGACTAACTTATGTCAAGTCGTGAAACCAGTTCGTGAGCTATTCAAAACCAACCAGATTACCAGAGAGGGTCGATGGGAAGAGGAATTGAGTTATTTGGAACAGAATTTTGATACAGATCCGTTAGTTGTATCTCAGCTTGAAAGCCGCTTGACTATGCCTTGTGAATCTAGAGTGTTAAACGAACGCTTTGCATCACTTCAAGAGGCTGTACTCTTCCTCGTTAATTGTTGGATTGAAGACTCAGGTGAAACCGATGAAACTAGCCATCTATTTTACCATTTTAGAGTGGAAATTCGTCGACTGGTGGCGCGTTGTTGTGCTGGAAGCTTGCAAGCAGACTTGTTCATCCTAGACGAGTTCCAACGTTTTCAATCGTTAACAGACCAAAGCTCAGACTCTGAAGAGTCATTAATTGCTAGGCAGGTATTTAATGATAAGGGCGAAACCAAAAAGGAAAAATCCAAAGTACTTTTGTTATCGGCAACGCCTTTTAAAGCGATGACGACAATTAACGATGAGGACGATGAAAGCAGTCATCATGAACAACTGCATAAGTTACTAGATTTTTTATCACACAATGACGTGGATTTTGTCTCTCAATACGAAATGAGTCGTAATCTTCTTCATGATGATATGTTAACCCTGTCTTCAGGCTCTTCAGATTTTGAATCTATAAGTGATACCAATGCACGTTCAGTCGAAAAGTTACTGCGGGAGTATATTGCCAGAACCGAACGAAGCCAAATTAGCAAAGGTTTTGAGCAGCTTATTCATTCCAATGAACTATGTTGTGGTTCTGACTTTAGTGTTGAAGAAGTCCAAGGTTACCGAGCGATTGAAGCGTTAAACACAGTGCTGCCTAAGGGGCGTGGAGGTGTATCTCTTATCGAGTTTGCTAAGTCAGCACCTTGGGCTGTCTCTTTCCTAAATGGTTATGCCTTCAAAGAACTGTACCATCGCAATATCAATAACCCTGATGTACGGAAGCTACTTAGAAAGTCCCGAAGCAGCGAGCAAACTCAAGCTTGGTTATCTCAAAGCGATGTTCAAAACTATAAATTGAACGTTGAACAAAGTGCCCCGAACGCAAAGATCAAAGCGTTAAGTAAAGTGATTTTCGAAGGTTCGCCGGAGAACTTGCTTTGGTCCCCACCTTGCAAACCTTACTACCAATTTGACGGTGTATTTAAAGGGAATGAGAGTTTTACTAAGACGCTGCTATTTTCATCGTGGGCGCTTGTGCCAAAGGCTTTAAGTTGCCTGTGGTCTTATGAGGCTGAACGTCGAGTAATAAAAGGGAAGGGTAAGAGGCCGCAGTACCATAGTGATAAAAATTCTTCACCTTTACTTCGGTTTGAAGGGAAATCAACTCTCAACGTATGGCATTTACTTTATCCTTGTAAATCGCTAGCCGACGTGTCGTATTTGGGTGAGAGCCTAGATGAGGTATTGGCTCAACAAACCACATTGATTCAGAGCAAATTATCCGGTTTAAAGCAATACGAAAGTGATGACAAGACAAATAGCGATTGGTATGTACTCGCACCTATGCTGCTGGATCGACAAGCTGGGAAGATAGATCATTTCGAGAATTGGTTAGAGGTGATTGAGTCTCGCTTGAACACAGAAGGCCGTATTAAGCATTTTGCCAAAATTAAGCAGTACTTTGAGGGGAGTGAACCATTTTCTCTAGGTAAAATGCCTGATGACTTAGCCAAAGTGCTGGCATATTCAAGCTTAGCTAATCCTGCTACCTGCGCGATGAGGACCATTCAAGCGCTATGGTCAGAAGGCATATCTGAATTAGATTTGGTTAGTTACTCTGTTCAATTTGCGGAGCTTACAACCAGACTGTTCAATCATGAATACGCTATTCCCATTGTGAAACGTAACGTTAAACACACTCTGCTGTCTGGACAGACGGCTTCACCCGCTTGGTATAAGGTCTTGGTCTATTGCGCACATGGTAACTACCAATCAATGTTGGATGAATACTGTCACTTACTTGCGACATCAGGCAGTGATGTTCATGCCGCAACAAGTAAGCTAGAGCATGCCATGGGAATACGAAGTTCATCCGAGCAGGTTCACTTCTGGGAGAATAGAACAAAAGCGAAAGATAAATGTTCATCGTCTATGCGTTGTCATTTTGCTGTTCCGCTCGGTAATCAAAAACTCAATGATGATAGCGGCTTGAAACGAGTAGTGAGCGTACGTGACGCGTTTAACTCCCCATTCCGACCATTTGTGTTGAGTTCGACATCAATAGGTCAAGAAGGGCTTGATTTTCATTGGTATTGCCGTCGAGTCGTTCATTGGAATTTACCCAACAACCCTATCGATATTGAGCAACGAGAAGGGCGGGTGAACAGGTATAAGTCGCTTGTTGTTCGTCAACGTATAGCAGAAAACTACACTCCAGATTTTGGTAACAAAGCGGATGTTTGGGAGCAGCTATTCGCTCAAGCAGCCAATGATGATGTGAATAAAACGAGTGACTTAGAGCCGTACTGGTTTACTCCTAATGGGAAGGCTCAAATTGAGCGAATTGTGCCGACTTACCCAATGAGTAAGGAAGTTGCTAAATATGCTGAAGTTAAAAAAATACTGGTGCTCTATCGCTTAGCATTTGGACAACCGAGACAGCAAGAGCTCTTGGAAAGCTTCACAGCCTGCGATATAGAAAGTGAAGAATTTAATCGAGTGAAGAACTCGTTAATCATCGACCTTGCCCCTTTGAATGCTATTTGATTTTTCTCCACCAGCGAAAGCTGGTGGGGATTTGTATTTTTTCTATGCACTCAGTCTTGTATTGAGTTATTTCACATTGCTGATTCCCCAATTTTCCCATATTCTCTCACTATTAATTCTGATGAATAAAACCAACATGAGATAACACTCTGAATGGTAGACCAAATTTTAACCTTGAAAGAGGTGGCTGCTTACCTAAAGTTGGCCGAAAAAACAGCATATAGATTAGCAAGCGAAGGAAAGCTTCCTGGTTTCAAAGTCGGCGGTTCTTGGCGCTTCAAACGTGAAGACCTTGAAGCGTGGATAGAAGAGAATAAGAGCAAGCAATGACATTAATAAATCTCAAAGACTTAGAAGCGCACCTTTGGCATGCGGCCCACATCATTACGGGGCCTATTGACGCTTCAGACTACAAAACCTACATCTTCCCAATCCTATTCTTTAAGCGCATCTGTGACGTTTACGATGAAGAATTCGAAGAAGCGTTGGAGCAAGTGGGTGATGAAGAGCTTGCGAAAGGCGATATGTTCCACCGTATCCAAATTCCAGCTAACTGCCATTGGAAAGATGTATTTGCAGAAACCAAGGATATCGGCCAAGCCTTAAAAGATTCATTCCGTGGCATTGAGCTAGAAAACCCACAGCTACATGGCATTTTTGGTGATGCGAGCTGGACTAACAAAGAGCGTCTGTCAGACGAACTGCTATCGACATTACTCAACCATTTCAACAAGGTGAACCTTGGCGTATCGAGTGTGCGTAATGATGATATGGGCCGTGCTTACGAATACCTCATCAAGCGCTTTGCCGACAAAGCGAACAAGAAAGCAGGTGAGTTCTATACGCCACGTACTATTGTTCGCCTTATGGTTAATATTCTAGACCCACAAGCGAATGAAAGTGTATATGACCCGGCTTGTGGTACAGGCGGTATGCTGCTTGAAACCATTCACCATGTTAAAGAGAACTCTGGCGACCCACGTCTTCTAAAAATCAAAGGTCAAGAGAAGAACCTGACCACCGAAGCTATTGCTCGAATGAACTTGTTCCTACACGGACAAGAAGACTTTGAAATCGTTCGTGGTGATACACTTCGAGACCCTAAATTCCTGAAAAATGACCAACTAGAAAACTTTGACTGCGTAATCGCAAACCCACCATTTAGTTTAAAAGAGTGGGGTTATGACTATTGGACAAGTGATCCATATGGCCGAGCAAACTTTGGTTTAGCGCCAAAAACGAACGGAGATTTTGCTTGGGTACAGCACATGTTTGCTTCATTGAATGATGAAGGACGCATGGCGGTAGTGCTGCCACATGGTGTGCTTTTTCGTGGTGGTGCAGAAGGTAAAATTAGAACCAAGCTATTAAAAGAAAACCGCATCGTGGCGGTAATCGGTGTGGCTTCAAACCTGTTCTACGGCACGAGTATCCCTGCTTGCATTCTAGTTTTGCGCAAAGCAAGACCAGAGGAGCATAAAGACCATGTGCTGATTGTAAATGCGGAAGAGGTCTTCACCAAAGGACAAGCACAAAATACTATGTCGGAAAATCAAGCCGATGAGATCTATGATATCTATCAGAAGATGCGTACCAAAGGCCCTATGGCAGACGACATTGAAGGTGTTGCACGTTGGGTGCCACATAGCGAGATTGAAGAGAACGATTTCAATTTGAACATCGCTCGTTATGTACAAAAGCCGCTAGAAGAAGAAACCATTGCCGTTGAAGAAGCATTAAAAGATTTCCAGCAAAAATTAGCCGCCTTAGAAGACGCTGAACAAGAGTTAGAAGCCTTGTTAATCAAAGAGGGTTTTGAGCTATGAATAAAAACAAATTAGAAGATCTACTTTGGGGTGCTGCCGAGTTCCTGCGTGGGCAGATTGATGCGTCTGATTACAAGCAGTACGTCTTCCCATTACTGTTCTTTAAGCGTCTATCGGATGTATATCTAGAAGAATATAACGAAGCACTCGAGCTGCACGAAGGTGATGCTGAATACGCTGCGATGTCGATGTACCACCGTTTCGATATCCCAGAGGAAGCAAGCTGGGAGAAAGTTCGCAACACTAGCAAAAACATTGGTGAAGCGATTCAAAATGCCCTGCGTTTGATTGAAGCAAAGAACGAGCGTTTGCACGGTGTATTTGGTGATGCGCAGTGGACCAACAAAGAGCGCTTGCCAGATCACTTGCTATCAGACCTTATTCAGCATTTCAGCAAAATCCCACTAGGCATTAAGTCTGTTGCTCAAGATGACTTGGGCGAGGCTTACGAGTACCTGATTAAAAAATTTGCGGATGACTCAGGCCATACGGCTGCTGAGTTCTATACCAACCGTACTGTTGTGCATTTAATGACCCGTATCATGAAGCTTAAGCCTGGTGAGAGTGCGTATGATCCAACTTGTGGTACAGGTGGAATGCTGCTTAATGCGGTTATGGATTTACGCTCGCAAGGTGAAGAGTGGCGTGGAGTTCATTTGTACGGCCAAGAAGTAAACCTGCTAACGTCTGCAATTGCGCGTATGAACATGTTCTTGCATGACATTGAAGAGTTCGACGTCATGCGTGGTGATACCTTAGGAGATCCTAAGTTTATTGAGAATGATCAACTTAAACAGTTCGATGTTATCTTTGCTAACCCGCCGTATTCCATCAAAAAATGGAACCGTGAAAAGTTCGCCGCTGACCCGTATGGCCGCAATATGTACGGCGTGCCACCACAAGGTTGTGCTGATTACGGCTTCTATACCCATATCATCAAGAGTTTGAAACCAGAGACTGGCCGTGCAGCAATGCTTTGGCCTCATGGGGTGTTGTTTAGGGAGGCGGAAAACAGTATTCGACAAAAGGTTGTAGAGTCAGACGTTATAGAGGCTGTAATTGGCTTAGGCCCAAACCTATTTTATAACTCACCGATGGAATCGTGTGTTGTCATATTGAATAGTAATAAGTCAGTTGAAAGAAAGAATAAAATACTATTCATAGATGGAGTACAAGAAATTGTACGAGAGAGTGCATTCAGTTGGTTATCAGAAAATAATATATTTAAGTTAACGGAGTGTTTCAATAAGCCAGATGAGTATTCTGCTATAGCAAGGGTTGTAGAACTTAGAGATATTCGAGAGAAAAATTATAACCTCTCTATTCAGCTATATGTTGAACCTGAGCGTACAATAGACGAACGTGATATTTATAATATTGTGGAAAGTTGGAATGCTTCGCGTTCAAAAACAAAAGTATCATGTAGAAAAGTTGTGTTGAGTACAGTAAAAGAATTTGACGTATCGTTGGATAATAAAATATGAGAGACGATAACAAAGTGATTGTGAAGTTTGGAGATGTAGCAAAACAGCTTAAAGAATCCGTTGACCGAGACAGCAATCCTTTTGAGCGATATATTGAAGGCGGTCATTTAGACTCTGATTCATTAAGAATTAAACGCTGGGGTGTTTTTAATGGAGACTATGTTGGTCCTGCATTTCATCGAGTGTTTCGTAAGGGCAACATACTTTATGGTTCACGAAGAACTTATCTTAAAAAGGTTGCAACTGCGGAGTTTGAAGGCATAACGGCAAATACAACATTCGTTATTGAAGCCAAGTCGAATGATGATTTTGACGGTAGGTTGTTACCTTTCTTAATGTTGACGGATAGTTTTACTAGATATTCTGTTAGTAAATCAAAGGGCTCGACCAATCCTTATATTAACTGGAAAGACCTAGTTAATTTTGAATTTGTTCTTCCATCAAAGAAAGAACAAATAAAGGTTTATAGAATCCTTCATAAAACAGAACAAATACTTCTTGATACGGAGAAGGCTAAAAATCACCTAGTGTCATTAAAAAGAAGTGTGGAGCGAGATCTTTTGCTGGGTGGAAATGACTTTCATTCATTATTTGGCACTTCTGAAACGATTATTCCTCAAGGATGGAAGTTAGTTAAGCTGGGTGAAATCCTAACTAGAGTACAATACGGCTCCTCTGATGCGTTGCATCAAGATGGAGTAACTCCGGTTCTTAGAATGATGAATCTGGAAAATGGAAAAGTGACCGACACTGACTTAAAGTACTCCAAGCTAAGTAGCAGTGGTCTAAAAGATATTATCCTGAAGAAAGGAGATATCTTATTTAACAGAACAAATAGTATGGAATGGGTTGGAAGAACTGCTCTATTTAATCTTGACGGTGATTTCGCATTTGCATCTTATTTGCTTCGACTTAACTTTGATTCGAATGTTACTACACCAGAGTTTATTAACCGTGTATTGAATCATCCTTTGGTGCAGTATCGACTAAAAGCTTATGCGACGCCAGGAGTAAGCCAAGCAAATATTAACCCTAACAGCTTGAAACAGCTGCCAGTTGTTTTGCCACCACTATGCGATATGGAGAAGACGGAAAAACAACTAAAA
This sequence comes from Vibrio sp. ZF57, assembly GCF_001691235.1. Lineage (NCBI taxonomy): Bacteria > Pseudomonadati > Pseudomonadota > Gammaproteobacteria > Vibrionales > Vibrionaceae > Vibrio > Vibrio sp. ZF57. The sequence continues at coordinate 12,979 of NZ_MAKD01000008.1, forward strand.
GACTACGATGCTGCAATACATGAGCTCGAACTTAAAATAGAAAGTGTTAAGAGAATTCAAGAGTACTTTAGAGAGAGCTTATTAGAGGACTGATTTAGGATGTTTAACGAACAAACCGTCACAGAAAATGGAATCATTGACCGTTTAAAAGGCTTAAACGGAGTAAAGTGGAATTATTGCCATGGTGAGAGCTTACTCAAGCAAACTCACGATATCTTCGTTGATACGTGGCTCAAGGATGCGCTTTGTTCGTTAAACCCTGATATTGGCAAAAATCCCGATTATGCAGATGAGGTGATCTACAAACTTCGTGGCTTGATGTTGGAAGCCAAGCACACGGGCTTAGTCAAAGCCAACGAGAACTTCCATGAATGGTTGATGGCAGAGAAAAGTCTACCGTTTGGTGAGAACGGCGACCATATCACTATCAAGCTAATTGACTTTGATACCCCTGAAAACAACCATTTTGTTGTAGCGCAACAGGTCCACTTTATTGCAGCTACAGAAGTGTTCTTTGATATCGTTCTCTACGTTAACGGCGTTCCATTGGTGGTGGGGGAAGTAAAATCCGCCACTCGTCCAAGTGTTACTTGGCAAGATGGCGCTGCTGATTTTATGGGCGGTCAAAAGCACTACTGGAAAAATGTTGAGCCCTTCTTCGTGCCAAACCTTCTGTGTTTTGCTTCTGAAGGTCGCACCTTTGCTTACGGTGCTATTAATGCGCGAGTGAAAGACTGGGGACCTTGGCACAAAACCGATCAGCGAGATGAGATTCCAGCTAGCTTAGCTACCGTACTTGATAGCTGTGAAGGTTTGTTAAACCCAGAAACCTTGCTGCAAATGCTAGAATCATTCGCGTTGTTCTCAACGGTGAAGACAGGCAAAGACACGCCACCTAAACGCATTAAAATCTTACCGCGTTATCCGCAATTTGAAGCCGCAAAGCAAATTGTTGAACGTGTAAAAAAAGGCTATCCGAAGAAAGGGCTTATCTGGCACTTCCAAGGTTCGGGTAAGTCTTTGCTCATGCTTTATGCCGCTCGCATGCTCCGAGCGGACAACAAATTGAAAAATCCAACCGTGTTAATTGTGGTAGACCGTCGAGATCTCGATAGCCAAATCAATGAAACCTTTGGTGGAGCGGATGTTAAAAACCTCATCAAAGTACAAAGCTGTAGAAAGCTTGGTGAGCATATTGAACAAGATAGTCGCGGCATTTTGATCACCACAGTCTTCAAGTTTAAAGACGTCGAAATCGATGAGAGCAATGAAAACGGTTTAAACAGTCGTGACAACATTATCGTGCTGGTGGATGAAGCGCACCGTACTCAAGAAGGTTCGCTCGGCGACAAAATGCGCTGGGCGCTACCTCATGCTCATTTCTATGGCTTAACAGGTACGCCGATTTCTGGTATCGACCGCAATACCTTCAAACTTTTTGGCGCTGAAGAGGATGAAGGGCGCTATATGAACCGCTACAGCTATAAGCAATCCATACGAGATAAAGCAACCAATGCAGTGAAGTTTGAACCTCGTTTGGCTGAGCTTCGTGTAGATCGTGCCGCGATTGATGAAGCCTTTGAACAAATGGTCAAAGACAACGACCTGGATGATGATGAGAAAATGGCGTTGTCTAAACGTGCTGGCCGCTTAGCGATTATGTTGAAGGCGCCAAAACGCATGGCGGCAGTAAGCGAAGATATTACCAATCACTTTGTAAGCCATGTAAAGCCAAAACAGATGAAAGGTATGGTGGTTGTTTATGACCGAGATGCATGTGTTCAGATGTATTACTTACTTGGCAAGAAATTAGGATTTGATGCGGTTGAAGTGGTCATGAACGTCGACCAGGCACCGATCAAAGATGAAGATGCAAGTAAGAAAGGAAAGGTCAATAAAGACTGGCGTAAGTGGAAGCAAGACCTTGAGCTGCCTATCAAAGAGTCCGACTTTGAACGTTGGCAAGAGATTGATGGTAATGACCAAAAGCAGAAGAGCCTGATTGAGGATTACAAAGATCCTAAACAACCACTTCAATTGCTGATTGTTACCGCAAAACTGTTGACTGGTTTTGACGCGCCTATCTGTTACTGCATGTACCTAGATAAGCCATTACGTGACCATACCCTGTTGCAGGCGATGTGTCGTACTAACCGTTTGTACGAGACGGACAACGTTAGTAAGCAAATGGGCCTCATCATTGATTACTTAGGCGTGTTTGAGAACTTGCGTACCGCACTCGCTTACGATCCTGAAGAGATCGACGGCGTGGTAGAAGGTATCGAGGCTTTTAAAGAGCTCTTGCCAGCTCAGTTAGACAAGTGTTTAAGCTTCTTCCCTAATGTCGACAGAACCATCGATGGTTTCGAAGGTATTATGGCAGCACAAGCTTGCTTACCGACCAACGAAAAGCGCGATGAATTTGCAGCCTCTTTCGGTGTATTAGCGAAGTTATGGTCTGCGATTAACCCAGATGCTTTCCTTACACCTTACAGAGCTGGTTATAAGTGGCTGGTTCAAATCTATGAATCAGTTCGTCCAGTAGGTCAGACAGGCTCTCTCGTGTGGGCTGCGCTAGGTCCAGAAACTATCAAAATGATTCACGAGCATACCGATATTAATCGTATTCGTGATGATATTGATGAGTTGGTTATGGATGAGCACGCTATCTTCACGTTGACGGAGAAAGAACAAGAGAAGCGCGCAAGCCAGCTTGAAATCGATCTAATGGGCCGTCTACGAGGTAGCGGTAACCCGCAGTTCGTAGCATTAGGTGAGCGCTTAGAGAAATTACGCCAGGATTATGAAGCAGGCGTAATCAAAGCTATCGATTGGTTAAAAGGTCTACTTGATACAGCTAAGGATACCGTTCAAGCCGAACGTGAAACGGGTGATTCACCAGTGACCCAAGAAGACAATAAACAAGCACTAACCAAACTGTTCTTAGAAACTCGCCCAGAAAGCACACCAAAGCTTATCGGTGATGTTGTGGAACAGATAGACAAGATTGTAAAAGCCAAACGCTTTAAAGGCTGGCAGAGCTCGAACAGTGGCCCGAGAGAGATTCAAAAAGCATTATTGCTGACACTTGCTCAGTTTGGTTTAGGAAAAGATAAAGAACTGTTCGCTAAGGCGTACGGTTATATTGAGGAGCATTATTGATCATGCCAAGGACGAACATCAGAGACCAAGCACTTTTATATCATATTACTGATCTAGATAATCTAGAGTCGATTTTGGCTAGTGGATTGAGACCAAGGAGCTCTTTGACCGAGTTTTCTGATGTTGCCGATCCAGGAATACTACAAAGTCGAGAGGCGTTTAAATTAGAGCAAAAAGTACCGTTTCATTTTTTTGCTAACAACCCTTTTGATCGATGTGTTCAAAAATCTTCTCCTGAAAAAGAGTTTATTTTTCTAACGGTCCGACGAACGTTGGCACAGGGCCGGAACTGGTCAGTAATTCCTCGACATCCTTTGGCCGCTGGTGAATTTACAGTGCTTGAATACAATCAAGGCATTGAGAGTATTGACTGGGATAAAATGGATGAAAGAGACTATGACGATCAGGAGTCAAAGTTGACGTGTATGGCAGAATGCCTGGCACCTTCCACTGTTGAACCTAATTTATTGCTTAGTATTTTTGTTCGAATTGAGTCTGTTAAAAATCGCGTATTACGTTTATGTCGTATATATAGTGTTAACCCACATGTCAATGTTCGGCCGCAAATGTTTGTAAATGGAGATTAAGTGAGTTACCAAGAAAGCCTAAACCCTGAGAAGGCGCTGATTTGGCGAATAGTCCATCGTGATAACATAGAGTGGATTTTAGATAATGGTCTTCATGCTGGCAATAGTTCAGTATGCGCAGATAATTGGGTGAACATTGGTAACCCAGAACTGATATCGAAGCGCTCTACGCATCCGGTGCCGATCGGCCCTGGCGGGGTATTACATGACTACGTACCCTTCTACTTTACACCTTTCTCTCCGATGTTGAAGAATATCCAAAGTGGCTGGGGTGGAGTTAAAAAGCGAGATAACAGTGAGATTGTAATTCTTGTATCTAGTCTAAGAAACATAGATAAGCAGGGTATACCGTTTGTTTTTACAGATAGCCATGCATACTACATGTGGTCAAGCTTTTATGATGACCTTTCAGAATTAGACAAAATAGACTGGGAAATAATACAGAAAAGAGATTTTAAACGAGATGCAGATGATCCTGCTAAGTTTGAGCGTTATCAGGCAGAAGCTTTAATCCACAAGCATGTGCCAGTCGAAGCTCTTGTTGGAATGGCGTGCTTTTCGGATGATGTTAAGCAATACTTAGAGCAATTAATTCAAAAGTCTGGGCATAGCTCACAAGTTGTAACACGGCCGGGGTGGTATTTTTCATGATTCATTATACAACAGGCAACCTTTTAGACGCAGACGTAGATGCGTTGGTGAATACAGTAAACACGGTTGGCGTAATGGGCAAAGGTATTGCCCTAATGTTCAAAGAACGTTTCCCGTTAAACATGGGATTGTATGCGAAAGCATGTAAGTCAGAACAGGTTGAAACCGGGAAGGTATTTGTTACAGCAACCAATGAGCTAGTTGGTCCAAAATGGATTGTTAATTTCCCTACAAAGAAACATTGGCGTTCTTCATCTAAGATGGAGTGGGTTGTAGAAGGTTTGCAAGATTTGAAGAGGTGGATCGAGAATAATAATGTCAAGTCTATTGCTATTCCTCCATTAGGTGCAGGTAATGGTGGACTTAGTTGGGTTGATGTAAAGCCCAAAATAGAGGAAGCTCTAGGTTCCCTTGATGACGTCGATGTTTTTGTTTATGAACCAACTCAGAAATACCAGAATGTAACAAAGAAAAAAGGAGTTGATACACTTACTCCGGCCCGAGCGATAGTTGCAGAGCTTGTTCGGCGTTATTGGATTCTTGGGATGGAGTGCAGCCTATTAGAAATCCAAAAACTAGCATGGTTATTGGCAAAAGAGCTGGATAAAGATGGGAAAAAAGACATCTTAAAATTGCGGTTTATACCTCATAATTACGGCCCCTATGCAAATAACTTAATGCATTTACTCAATGCTCTTGACGGTAGCTATCTTGGTTCTGATAAAAGAATACCCGATAGCGATCCTCTTGATGTTATCCATTTTAATGATGATAAAAAAGATCAGTTATTAAGTTACTTGAAGACGGAGGCAAAGGAGTATTTACCAGCATTGGAAAATACAGCAAAACTCATTGATGGCTTTGAGTCACCTTATGGAATGGAGCTCCTAGCAACTGTGGATTGGCTGATTACTGAGGAGTCTTGTGAAGGGACTTTGGAATCGATTAAGGAGGGCATTGGAAACTGGAAAGGTGGTTCTAAATGGGCATCTCGAAAGTTAACTTTGTTCCAAGACGCTCATTTAAAAATTGCAATAGATAGGCTAATCACGCATTAACTGGGTTTTATGCTTGAATCATTAGAATTTGCTATAGAGAGGCAGCCTTGTGCAGCCTCTCTTATGTGCTGACTCCACCAGCTCATCATATCACGGCGCTGTTCAAGGTAGTCGGTACACTTGGTTATTTTGTACGGTAATTCAGGTTAGATTTCTCCAAAGTAACACCAGAAGTAACATCTTAAAACTCGATTTTTATAATCTTTATTTTAATCAAAAAGATAGATTAGATAGTCGAGTCCAGTAGCGGCACCAAATTCGTTCTTCATGAACAAACAAAAAAGCCCACCTAGCGTGGGCTTTTTTGTGCCTGTAATTCCTTGTGTTATCTCGTTCTTTATGAACAATCAAAAAAGTCCACTGAATGTGGGCTTTGATGTAGATCTTGTCGTCTTCTAAGCTAAGCTCGAATGATCATTTGCTCGCGCTCAGGACCTACCGATACCATCACGATTGGCACACCCATCAGCTCTTCGATACGAGTAACGTAATCTTGTGCTGCTTGAGGAAGGCTCTCAAACGTGCGGCAACCCGTGATGTCTTCATCCCAGCCAGCCATATCTTCATATACGGGCTTTAGCTCAGCCGTTTGTGGCCAAATCGGGTTCTCTGTGTGCTCTCCTGAGTAAGCAGTACAGATCTTAAGCTCAGACAAACCAGACAGGCAATCAATCTTAGTCAGTGCGATTTCCGTTGCAGCTTGCAGGTCAACACCGTTGCGAGTTGCCACTGCATCAAAGTAACCCATATCACGTGGTCGACCCGTAGTTGCGCCGTATTCGTTAGAGCTTTCGCGGAAGCTGTCTTGTTCTTCCATTGCAGTTACTAGCGTGCCAGTACCAACAGACGAGCTGAATGATTTAGCAACAGCGATAACACGTTCAGGACGAAGTGCAGGTAAACCGCTACCAATGCCAGCATAAGCTGCGGTTACATTCGAAGATGTTGTCCAAGGGTATTCACCGTAGACAAGGTCGCGACCTGCGCCTAACTGAGCTTCAAACAGTAGGTTTGCGTCTTGTGATTGCAGCGCTTTAAGCGGCTCAGTTACGTTGCAGATGAACGGGCGCCACGCTTTAGTTACTTCAAGTAGCCATTCTGTCATTTCAGAAGCAGTCTGGGAGAAGTCACATTGAGGGTAGAGCGCTTTAAGCTGAGGCATCTTCCAATCAAGTAGGAATTGAATACGCTGCTCTAAAATTTCAGGTTGATTCAGCCAACCGACAAGAATGCCTTTCTTCATTACACGATCGCCGTACGCTGGTGCAATGCCTTGACGTGTAGAGCCGTAAGCGCCATCGCCCAAACGCTCTTCTTCAAGCGTATCTTCAAGAGCATGTAAAGGGAGACACAGTGTCGCACGATCTGAGATCGCCATTTTCACTTTGATGCCAGCCTCTTGAACTTCTGCAATCTCTTCAGTTAGCGCAGCAGGGCTGATCACCATGCCAGGGCCAAGAACCGCCGTACAATTAGGATTAAAAATACCACTAGGTAGTTGGTGCAGTTTGAATGTACCGAAGTCATTTACCACAGTATGACCTGCATTGTTTCCGCCTTGGAAACGAATGCTAGCAGAAGCTTGGTCTGCTAAAAAATCGACGATGCGGCCTTTGCCTTCATCACCCCAGTTTGCGCCCACAACAACGATAGATGGCATAATTTTTCTCCTAACTGATTGAGGAATCATGTTAGGCCTACAAGGTGGATAAGAGAAATTAATTATCTTTATTATCTTGATAAGGATTTCATATATCCTTAAAGTCTTAAGCTACAAACGAGATTCCCTATCACGTTCGTTCCTCACTGTAGGGAATGACGATGGGGCATTCTTTACTTTTAGGGAATGATATTAGTGACACGAGAGAGAGGACATGATGCTCGATATTAATTTGTTGAAGACGTTTGTGACGCTTGCGGAGTACAAGCATTTTGGGAAAGCGGCCAATGCACTGCACATGACACAACCCAATGTGAGTTTGCACCTAAAACAACTGGAACAACAAACACGCATAAAGTTGATAGAGAGAAGCCCTTTTCAATTGACTCAAGCGGGTGAACGGCTATTGGAAACAAGCCAAAGAACGCTACTCGAACTGCAGATTTGTCAGGCCGATCTCAATGCCATTAACGACCTTAAAATAGGGACGTTAACCATTGCCGTAAGTGACATCATTTCTCGATTTTTGCTAATTCGTCCGTTCCAGAAGTTCAAAGCGCAGTATCCCGGTATTGACCTTACGCTCTTGAATACCACGTCATCTCAGGCATCGAATTTAGTTAAAAATGCTCAAGCGGATATTGGTTTTGTTATCGCCAAAGAGCAGCACAACGAGTCTTTGTATTTCACTAAGCTGCAAGAGCTTTCTTGGTGTGCGCTTGGCGATGGGTTTGATATCCGAGACTCTGATGCAGAGCTCACTTTGATTCTACTAGGTCATGATACGAGAACGCGTGACTTTATTGATGAAGGTTTACCAAGCCTTAATCTACCTAATTATAGGGTGATGGAAGTAGGGAGTGTCGATGCTCAAATCGACTGGGCAGAAGCGGGATTTGGTGTGGCTATTGTCCCGGAGTTTGCGGTATCAACCAAGCAGCACCTGCATTCGAAAGTGACACCATTGACCAACTTCTCGAGCACCAGTCTTGGTTATATTGTTCGGCAGAACCAAGTCTTGTCGAAAGCAACCAAGCAGCTGTTAGGTTGGGTGAATGATGAGATTATTTCATTGCAAAACAAATAAATACAATCATTGAGTTTGACTCAATCAGCCCACCTCGAGTGGGCTTTTTTGTCCCTGGAAAGCCTCGTTTTTACTGAATCAATAATCTTTGGAACAAACTAGCGCTCACCATCAACTATTCGTCCCGAAAATCAGAGTTTCAAAATTCATCGTTGACAAAGTTTGACAATCAAACTAAATTTCAAATTATTACTTTGATTATCAAATTACTTGTCAATCAAAGGGCTTTTATTTGCAACGATCATCTAACCACAAACACAAGCTAAGGACGCCATTTTGAGTTTTCCAACACGTCACCAACACAACTTTTCTTCACATAACAGTCAAGGTGAGAAACGCACGTTCTATGTCCTGTTATTGACCGTCGTTACCATGGTTGTCGAAATTGTTGCAGGTACTATTTACGGCTCGATGGCATTGCTTGCCGATGGTTGGCACATGGGGACGCACGCCGCAGCGTTTGGTATCACCTTATTTGCATACCGTTATGCGAAGAAACATGCCGAGAGCGAACGTTTCTCTTTCGGTACTGGCAAAGTCAGCGTGTTAGGGGGCTACACCAGCGCGATTGCATTGGGGATTGTGGCATTGTTGATGCTGGTGGAATCAGTACATCGTTTGTTTAACCCACAAGCGATTCAGTTCAATGAAGCGATCATCGTTGCTTGTATTGGTTTAACTGTGAATGTGGTGAGTATGTTTTTACTTGGCGATCACCATCATGATCACGGACACGAGCATGGCCACAATCATAGTAAGAATCACGGTCATTCACATAGCCATGAGCACGACAGCGACCATGGTCATAAACATGGCGAGCATCACGGACACCATCATGATCACAACCTACGCGCAGCCTACATGCATGTGTTGGCGGATACTCTAACTTCGCTGCTTGCGATTGTTGCGCTGCTATTTGGTAAGTTTTACGGTTGGAACTGGTTAGATGCAGCAATGGGAATGGTTGGCGCATTCGTGATTGCTAAGTGGACGATGAACCTTATGAAACAAACCAGCCCAATCCTGCTGGATGAGAATATCGACCAAGATTATCGTGACTCAGTGACCAAAACCTTAACGCCTTATGCGTCGGTCACCGATTTCCATATGTGGAAGGTGAGTGGGCATCACTATTCAGCAGCGATTACTCTTGAATCAAACAGTGATAAAACCGTCTCTGAATATAAACAAATGCTCGCCAAGTTTGATAAGATTAATCATCTTACTCTTGAAGTGCATTCAAACGACCATGCGAAATATAGAACAGCTTAACCAAATACTGACTGAGTTCTACGATAAAATGTCTTCGTGGGAGCAGTCTGTTGTCAAAGAGACGGGTTATTCCCTGGCTCAAGTACACACCATTGAAGTACTTGGTATGCATGGTGCGTTAAGAATGAAAGAGCTCGCTGAAAAGTTGGGTATTACCACGGGTACACTTACTGTTCAAATAGAAAAGTTGGTTAAAGCTGAATTGATTGAGCGCCATGAACACCCAACAGATCGTCGTGCGATTGTGGTTGCCTTGACGGATGAAGGGCAGAAGATACACGTTCACCACAATCAGCTTCACTTGAATTTGGTTAATGAGCTGACGCAAGATATCGAAGAAGACGAGAAAGCGGTGTTATTGAAGTGCCTAACCAAGATGGTAAAAGCGTTTTAGCCACCCTTGAATTCGCACCTAACTCTTTAGCTGCAAAGCGATTGACTAGAAAATCAAAAGATGGACCTGACTCGAATTGAGTAGGTCCATTTTTTTCGCCGTTTACGCTCTACTGTACAATCATCAATAGACGGATTCACTGTTTAAAAACCAAGTCAAAACCTCCAATATTGCGCTTCGTTCGTGCTCTTCTGGAGAGCCAAAAAAGTGTCATTTCTAACCCTAAGGTCAATAATTGCCCAAAGCTTTTTAATTCAAAGCCTTACATAGCAAGGTGTTCAAGCCTTTACGCTCCGTCAAATAGCTGTCTCTCACTTTTATCATTCAACTAATGTACATGTAATAAATTTGTGTTATTGATGAATTTAAGTTTAGTTGGCTGTTTCATTTGCTGTTTAAATGCAATTAAGAACGTCATAGCTAGTGGACTTAGAAGCCACAGTTTTAGACGCTCATTATCGATATAAAAACCATAACAATAATCAGGTCGCGCAAGTTGGATATCCATTCTTTGATGCGATTTATTTGGATACTCATAGTTAATTTAGTAAAGACGAGCCACGTATATGAACATAAAGAAAAAGCTCTATTCGTTGGGGATGTTCTCCATCTTCGGCATGATTTCACTGCTGTTTACCACATCGCAATTTGCAGACACCACCGCTCAAATGAGTGAAGCCAAACAAATTACCAAAGAACTTGAAGTGCGCTTGCTCAACCTTCGCCGTAACGAGAAAGATTTCTTGCTGCGTAGCGATATGAAATACCTCGACAAGTTCGACGTAAACTACAACAAATTCTTAGCGTCTGAATCCGAACTAGATACAGTGCTCAGTGATTTAGGCTTAGCCAACAGCACACACCTACGTGAAGACATCGAAACTTACCACACCAGCTTTGTTAACCTAGTTAAAGCGAGCGAAGTCTATGGGCTATCACGTGACAAAGGTATGCTAGGCGAGTTTCATGTTTTGCTCGATAACATCAGCGCGACAGCCAGTGCGGAACAAAAAATCGAGCTTTACCTGTTCAATGACTTAATTGAGAAGGGGGAGTTTGACCCGAGTGTTCTTTCTATAACTTCAAATATGAGTAGCTCAGCTGCTTTGATAGACGCTGCTCGCCAAGTGGTTGAGCAAAAGCGAGTGATTGGCTTGAAGCACAACGAAGGTCTGCTTGGGCAAGCTCGCTCGGGTTCTCATGCTATCGAAACTCAATTTAAAGAGTTCTCGGCGGTGCTAGACCAACAAACGCAGCAAGAGATGGACAAGCTATCGCTGATCAACAACATCCTTTGCGTCACGCTACTCGTGTCGATCATTCTGTTCAGCTGGTTAATCGTCCGTTCTATCATTGGTAAAATTGAGTCACTGCTTTCGGTGATTCGTAACATCGTTGATTCTAACGACGTGTCTATTCGTTCGCACCTAGATGGTAAAGACGAACTCAGCACGCTAGGCCAATACTTCAACCAACTGTTGGATCAACTGGAAGGGCTTATCGCTGCCTCTCAATCTAAATCACTGCAACTGACACAAAGCACATCGAACATGCATGATGAGCTAGAGTCAGTAATCAAACAGTTTGAAGTTCAAGCAAATCACACATCTACAATGACAACGTCAGTTCAAGAGATGGTACTCACCATTGGCGAGATCTCTGAAAGCACATCGGTTGCCGCTGAAGGTGTACATCAAGCGAAAGTGAATGCCGATAAAGGCCGTGAAGTGGTGGTTGAAACCATCAGCAACATCACCCAGTTGTCTGAACGTCTTTCAAGCAGCCAAGATTCGATCAGTTCACTGAACCATCATGTTGACCAGATCGGCGATGCAGTAAACATCATCCAAGGCATTGCAGAACAAACTAACCTATTGGCATTGAACGCAGCAATTGAAGCAGCACGTGCGGGTGAACAAGGTCGTGGCTTTGCGGTAGTTGCCGATGAAGTACGCGCACTAGCAAGCAGAACGCATCAATCGACCACAGAGATAACTTCCGTGGTGAGTGCAATTCAAAGCCAGATGCAGGCGTCGATGACAGAGATTGGCGAGTGTAATCAACAAGGTCAACTAACGCTGAAAGATTCGGAAGAGCTGGATGCGAGCTTGCAACTTATCTTGAGCGACATGGAAAGCATCCAAGGTAATTCAGAACGTATTGCTTCAGCGATTGAAGAGCAGGGCGCAGTAATGGCGCAAGTGAGTGACTCAATTACTGAGCTGAACACTATCTCGAACGACAATAACGCTTCGGCGCAGCATTGCTTAGTTGAAGTGGACAAGGTAGCAGAGCAAGCGAACGATATGGACCAAGCGGTCGCGCAGTTCAAGACTTCATAAACAACATAGAACTTACTAAAACAAAAGGCGTGGATCATCTACGCCTTTTTTGTGCCTGAAATTCAAATAGATAAATGACGAGAATAAAAAAACGGCCCGATCTGGGGGAAGATCTGGGCCGTTATATTACGTATTAAAGGGGGGACTACTTATTTCGGCCTTCCAGCACATCCAGTGCCAGTTCAACCGCTTTATCAATATTGTCGCATCCCGCTAACTTACCTGAGCTGATAGGACCAAGCACATTAGCGTATAACGAGAGCTGCTTGTTAAATGGCAGGCTCAACTGCTCATATAAACGCTGGCGAATCTCGGCATGTTGCTCAGGAGCGTGAGCAGCAAGGCTTTTCAAAGTGTCATAAACAAGAGTGGTGGTAGTGTTCATTCGTCTCTTTATCTTTGAGTGGGGGATTTCTATTTTAATATCATTTGGGTACAAGTTGCTGTGATATATGTCATACAATAAGTCAAATAAACTTAGGGTGAGCATTTTGGTCTTAACTGACAAGTGAGAAATCATCAATGATTTTTAACGCACCTGAAAAATCATTGTTTATGTTGAAAGAATGTTGAAATGCAATGACTTCACAACCACTAGCTAAACCAGCCTGAAGTCCTGGAGCCGAGTCTTCAAAGATAATGGTTTTACTTGCGGTTACATTTAATCTAGATAGCGCCAACAAATAAGCTTCCGGATCTGGCTTGTGCATTGAAACATGCTCTTTAGCGATGACAAGATCAAACAAGTGCTCAAGTTTACAAGCTTCCAGTATTTGGTTAGCCATCCACTGTTGCGCAGAAGTTACAACCGCACATCGCTTCCCAGAAGATTTTAGTTGCTGTAGGAGGCCAACGACACCTTTATTGATAGATAATCTTTGTGAAAGGAGTAATTGATAATGTTCCTTAAATTTATCGTTAAACTCTTGTCTCTCTGGTTCGATTTCTCCAACTTTGAAAAAATACTGAACGACATTTTCCCATTTCATACCCATTACATTTTGATAAATACGGTGGTCAACGATGGAACCATAGTCTTTACAGGTCAGCGCTAATGCTTGGCCTTTGAGCGGCTCGGAGTTTACTAATGTTCCATCCATATCAAAGATAAAGGCGTCGTAATAAAGTTTTATTGGTTCCATTTCAATACGTTAACTCAGGATTAATTCGTTAATGGTGGGTAGCATTCAATAATCTCGACGCCATCGTCTGTTTCTATCGTGATATTTTCAATGCCAGCCGGGCAGAAAAATTTATCGTACTTATTGAGTACTAAAATTTCTTCGTCTAATTTAATCGTACAACTGCCAGCAGCAATAACACCGACATAAAAGTCGTTCTCAGATTTGGTGATGCTGCTAATGACTTTTGTGCGACAAACTCGATATCTGTCGGTTGTTTTGTCATCAATGAGAGACTCTTTTACCGATCCGTCAGCATAAGCTGTTAATAGTTGAGGTGTCTTTTTGTTCTGAGTTGCCACAGCTTCAACCGACTTCTCTGAATAGTCAAAAACATCAAGGCAAAAGTCCAAATCTCGCTTCATGTAGCGAGCTTCTTCAGGAAGTGTATAACCAGCTCGTTCAAACTCAAATCGAACAGCCCAGTCCGATGGTTCCATTATCTCAATCATTAGAATGCCTTCGCCAATCGCGTGAGGCATTCCTCCTGGAATAAAGTAACACTCACCAGGAGATACTTTGATTTTTTCGAAGCAAGTTTTCAGTCGGTTAATGTCTTGTTCAACAATGATCTCTTTCAACGTTTCTTTAGTCGGAGGCGTCTGAAATCCGAGATAAATATAAGGATCATCAATCTCCTCACGAACTTGTAAAATATAGTAGGCTTCAGCCTTGCCTGAATTTGAATCTAGGTGCTTTTGGGCAAACTCTCTGGTTGGGTGTGCTTGGAAATGTAAGCGAATTGAAGAGTCTAGAAACTTAATCAAAACCATAGGGTTAGGACCGAATCTACTGAAGTGCTCTTTACCTAAAAAATACTCAGGATCTAGATCTAATAATTCGGCGAAATCGAGTGAGTGATCGCCGATAATCGCAGTTGATTGACCTTCACTGATTGTTTCTCGACCTGGGTTAACGGCTTTAGTGACCGATGCAATCCAGTCTTCAGGAAAATGAGAGTCGACCGGAACGCTTTCGTTATTAATTTGGTCTAAAACCTTACCACCACTGTAAGAGCGCCAAACGCGGTTCTGACCAAATCGAATCAACTTATTTTTGTATTCCATGCCTAGCCCTTTAAGTTCAGTGTTTTTGTTAAGTTATGTAAAGTTTGCATTGCACCAACCTCTTGAATACATTCGAAAAGGTCGACTATCTTATTTACGAATTCGGCATCTGCAAGAAGGCTAGATTCAAAAATACCATCAATGCTTAATAAAGAAATGACAGCTTCACGAGGCGTTTTACTTTCTTGTTTGATTTGCTTGAACACGCCAGCCATTGGATCATGAACCTCGATAGCATCGCCGTTGTCATCCATGCCAATCACATAAGCCATCCACCCTGCAATGCCCAACTCTAACCAAGTTGTTTGAACAGCATTTTCACGGTTATATTTGAGAGATTCACAAAATCGTGGTGGTAATTTCTGACTTCCGTCCATTGCTATCTGAGAGGTAAGGTGTTTTAAATTTGGGTTAGAGAAACGTTCAATCAGCGAATCTGCGTAAGCTGCAATGTCAGTTTCCTTTGGTAACGACAATGAAGGCGTTTGCTCATTCATCATGAAGTCTAGAATCACCTTCTTAAAATATGGGTCTGAAATCGCTTCTGACACATACTTATAACCACTCAAGTATCCCAAGTACGCAAGAAGTGAGTGACTACCATTTAGCATGCGTAGCTTCATCTCTTCAAAAGGTATGACATCATCGACAAATTGCGCGCCCACTTCATCCCAATTTGGTCGACCAATTACAAACTTATCTTCTATTACCCATTGTCGAAAAGGTTCACAAGCGATGGCACATGGATCCGAGTAGCCGATAGCTGTTTCTATATAAGATAAGCTTTCTTTATTCGCCGCTGGAACAATACGGTCTACCATAGTGTTTGGGAATGTGACATTAGCCTCTATCCAAGAATACAACTCCAAGTCGACCAATTTTGCAAAACTAAGAATAGCCGACTTCGCTACTTCTCCATTGTTTTGAATATTGTCGCAAGACAATACGGTGAACGCGTTAATATTCCTTTCTTTTCTGAGTCTTAAACCTTCAACGATATAACCGATGGCGGACACTGGACGAGAAGGTGAGTCGAGATCGAGCTGGATGAGACGATTGTTAACATCAAGAGAGCCAGTACTTGGTTCAATGCAATAGCCTTTTTCTGTGATAGTCATTGAGACTATACGAACGTTTGGATTCGCAATTTTTTCGATGATAGTCGACTGACCGTCTAGATCTGGATGTAAGGATTGAGTGATTGCCTTTGATATTTTTATTTGTTCGCTTGTCGCACCTCTCTCCAAAACAGTGTAGCAATGACCTTGCTCTCTTAACTGCTGAATAAGCGATTGTGAACCAAATAAGTTAATGGAACAGATCGTCCAGTTAGACTTTTTATTGTCTAACAATTCGCTTGTATATAAAGCTTGATGAGCTCGATGAAAAGCCCCTAAGCCAATGTGAACAATTCTCTGTTCTTCTTTTAAGTATTGATTTAAAACATTTTTATTCATACTTCCGCACTCTCACTCCAATTTTTAAAATCAGACGGCTATAAAAATTACCATTAGAGAGTAACATTCATTTGTATTATTTAAACGGCATATCATCAGAGATTTATTTTTTTGTGAGAAGTGTCAACCAATTGGTAGACCAATTTTGACAGCCAATATCTAGGGGCGATATAAAAGAAAGCGAAAGGTGTTTAGTTTTTAAATATCACGGTTAGGGATCATTATGAATATCGATATACTTATAGTTATAGGCTACTTCGTTTTCCTCCTCGGAGTAGGTTGGATGTTTCGATCAGCAACGTCATCGACAAGTGATTACTTTAGGGGGGGAGGCAAAATGTTGTGGTGGATGGTTGGGTCCACAGCATTTCTTCAAGCACTGAGTGCTATGACGTTTACTGGCGTAATGGGAAAAGCTCTTGATGTTGGCTTATCCATCTCTGTTATCTTTTTTGCGAATGCTCTTGGTTACTTTTGTAACTACTTATTCTTTGCTGCAAGAGCTCGACAGATGCGAGTTATCAGTCCAATCCAAGGCATTCGCAAACGTTTTGGTCCTGTTAGCGAGCAAGTTGTAACGTGGGCGACGGTACCGTCGAGTGTACTTCAGGCTGCGCTATGGCTGAATGCATTAGCGATCTTTGCAAGTGCGGTATTTAATATCCCAATTGAAACAACGATAGTTGCTGCGGGTATGGTTGTACTTCTTATGTCTCTGGTCGGCGGAAGTTGGGCTGTAGTTGCATCAGACTTTATACAGATGATCATCATTACTGTTGTTACCTTCATAGCGACAATCGTAGCGATATACAAATCTGGTGGTGTAGCACCAATCCTAGAAGCGGGTTTGCCTGATCAAGGGTTTGTTGGAGAAGGGTATAGCTATACCTACTTATTTGTTGGCTGGTTTATCTGTATTTTCATCAAACAGTTCTTCAGTACAAACAATATGATTGATTCTTACCGCTATATTGCAGCAAAAGATACTAATAATGCACGTAAAGCTGCAATCCTAGCGTGTTGTCTAATGGCGTTTGGACCTTTCATTTGGTTCCTTCCTGCTTGGTATGTAAGCGGAAATTACCCAGATATGTCTACATGGGGCCTCGATGTTCTAGGCAAAGATATTTCTAATGCCACTTATTTTGTCTTCGTTCGTAACGAGATGCCCGTTGGGATGGTTGGCTTGATGATGTCAGCTATGTTTGCTGCAACCATGTCGTCAATGGACTCTGCATTAAATAGAAATGCCGGCATATTCATTAAAAACGTTTATGAACCTTACATGGCAAAAGACAAATCAGATAAATCGATCTTGTTTGCAAGTAAAGTTTCTACCGTGGTATTCGGCTTGTTGATTATTGTTTGTGGCTTGTTCATGAGCAAACTGCAAGATTTTGGTCTATTTGATGCACTTATGATGGTGAGTACGCTTGTCGCGTTCCCTGTGCTTATTCCGTCACTGCTTTGTTTCTTTATCAAGAAGACTCCAGATTGGTCATGTTGGGCAACCATTGCCGTAGGCGCTTGTGTTTCAGCCGTTATTGCTTCAACAAATGCACCAATGATCGAAAGCCTGTTTAATTTATCTGAACCATTGTCTAGTCGTGAATTCGCTGAAATGAAATCGATAACCATGGGCGTAACAGGGCACATTATTATCACAGGTGGTTTCTTCTTGCTGACTCAACTTTTCTATAAAGAGCCAACAGGTAAGCGTGCTGAAGAAATCGCAGAGTTCTTTAGTAATGCAGAAACTCCAGTAATTGTAGAAGATTCGCCTCAAAGCTTCGAAGCTGATAGACAACAGTACATTTTACTTGGTCGAGTGTTATTGGCGACAAGTGCAGCGCTTCTCCTATTAACGCTGATACCAAACCCTATGTGGGGAAGAATGTTATTTGTATTAATGGCAGCGATTGTCGGGTTTATATCTTGGCTATTACTACGAGCTGGTAAGTTAAATGATGTAAAACTAAAAGCTTACACTGTCTAATTAAATAAAATATCAGATGAAGCCTTAATAAGGCTTCATCAAAAAAATTAATAATAGGTAATAACTTATGAAGCAAACTTGGCGATGGTATGGTCCAAATGATATTGTAACGCTTAATGATATTCGTCAGGCTGGGGCAACAGGAATCGTAACGGCATTACATCATATTAAGAATGGTGAAATATGGTCTAAAGAAGAAATACTAAAACGTAAAAAGTTAATAGAAGAAAATTCACTTACATGGGAAGTTGTCGAAAGTATCCCTGTTCATGAAGAGATCAAGACTCAAACTGGAAATTTCATTCAATGGATAGAGCACTATAAGCAATCTATTATCAATTTATCTGAATGCGGAGTTGATACAGTTTGCTATAACTTTATGCCAGTTCTTGATTGGACGAGAACAGATTTAGAGTATGTACTCCCAGATGGCTCAAAAGCATTAAGGTTTGACCATATTGACTTTGCTGTTTTTGAGCTATGCATACTAGAACGAGAAGGTGCACATGAAGAGTATTCAAAAGAAGACATTGCACTTGCTCGAACTCGTTTTTCTAACATGCCTGATGACAAAATTGCACAGCTAACATCGAATATCATCGCTGGTCTACCAGGTGCGGAAGAAGGCTATACTCTTCAGCAGTTTAGAGAGCAACTGGATCAGTACCAACACATTGACGGCAATAAGTTACGTGAAAATTTAGTTTACTTCCTAAACGAAATTACCCCAGTGTGTGAAGAGTACGGCGTGAAGTTGGCCATTCACCCTGATGATCCACCACGCCCAATTCTTGGTTTACCGCGAGTGGTATCTACGATTGAAGATATCGAATTCTTGACGCATCGTGTACCGAGCAAAATGAACGGTATTACTATGTGTACCGGGTCTTATGGCGTGCGAGACGATAACGATCTTGTGAAGATGATTGAAACTTTTGGTGATCGAATTTATTTCACGCATCTGCGTTCAACAAAGCGCGAAGAAGAACCCGGCAACTTCCATGAAGCAGCTCATCTCAATGGTGATGTTGATATGTATGAAGTGATATTTGCACTTCTTAAAGAAGAAAATCGTCGTACTAATAATGGACAAAGTGATTTAATTCCAATGCGGCCTGATCATGGTCACCAAATTATTGACGACTTAAATAAAAAAACAAACCCAGGGTATTCTTGCATAGGCCGTTTAAAAGGCTTAGCTGAGATTCGTGGTGTCGAGTATGCATTGACTCGGTCTCATTTTAATTAATGTGTTTTCAATTCGATATTGGGTTTTTAAATTAAGCTAACCCAGGGATATTATCGGATTAGCTTATTTAGTGTCAGTGAAAATATTGATAATCAATAAGGGAAGTCGTTACTGTTACTTCCCTTTATTTATAGGTGATGATATGTCGGTTCAACAAAAATTTGGCGGTGAACTTTCGGATGAGGAATTTAGAAAATTCACCCTATATACAACACAAAGTAATAATAAACATGATGACGAGTCGAGAGCTCAAATCTTAGGCTTCACCAACAATAATGTTCGAGTTGCTCCAGGAGCTATCGTTCGCATTGGTGAAAACCAAATCGGAACACGAAGTTATATAGGCCTATACAGCTACATTAATGGTGATGTGGAGGTTGGTGAAGACGTTTTGGTAGGGCCACATGTTTCTGTCGTTGCGTCTAATCATTTATTTGACCCGACTTCAGAGAGCTTTAGTGGTCGTAGTGATTTGGAAAGCGGAAAGGTCACAATCGCAAAGGGTGTTTGGTTGACATCTGGTGTTGTTGTCACTCCAGGAGTGAGCATCGGTAAATGTTCATTGATTTGTGCTAATTCGGTAGTGACATCCGATGTGCCCCCATATTCGATTTTTGCAGGGACCCCAGCGAAGCAAATTGGTCATATTGATGCAGAGACAGGGCAATATCATTGGTCGAAATAGAGGAGTAACACATGCTACAACTAGAAAGAACGCATGATTTCCAAATTTTTTTGTCGCCTTGTAACGAAATTTCCTCAGTCAATCCCCCAAGTTTCAATTGGCCTCAAGGAGAGTATGGTTCTGCATATAACATCGAACTTGAAGACAAAGACGGTGAGCAAAAATGGGATTGGAAATCGGTGCAGTCTCCTTTACAACCGACATTTCAGTTACCTCAAGGTAGCTATCGCTGGAGAGTGACTTGCCTCAATACTCTAGCAAAATCTGATTGGATTGTTTTTGAAATCACGACGGAGTCAGAAAACTACTTGGCACCGGACGCTATGTCACTATTCTCACTGTGTACTAATAAAGACCAGTTTATGATGTATCTCGATGAAGATATTGACGCAGTCAGCAATGCTTCATTAAGTGCAAGAGACAAGTTACGCAATAGTGTTGAACTAACTGATATAGATGACATTTTATATTCTAATCATTATCGCCGTGGTAATGAAGAAGGGAAGCGTACAGCTATCGCTAACGTAAGACGTTGGATTGATCGCGATCTTATCGCACTAACATTACTATATAAGGTGTGGGGTGATGAGGTGGCAGGACATAAGGCATGCCAAATTTTATTGCGCTTATCCGAGTGGAGCCCTGAAGGCCCGGCGTCACTGTTAAGGCCTTGTACGTGGGGAGATGAAATTGGCCTGTCAATGACGCGAAATTTGTATCTTGCCTATCATTGGTTGTCTCCATTGCTGACGACCGACGAGTGTTCATTCGTCAGGCCGCTCTTAATTCGATATGCCTATCAAATGGAAGAGCGCTTAGAGCAAGATAAGTTTAAACAGTACCCGGGACATTCACATACATCGCGTTTGCCTGCTTACTTAGGCGTTGCTGCCCTTGTGTTACACAAAGAGTTTGAACTTAAAACTTGTGAGCGTTGGCTTAATTACGCCTTAATGATTTACCGAGGTGTGTTGCCTTTCTATGGCGGAAAAGATGGCAGTTGGGTTGAGGGGCCTTTTTATTCTTCTTCCTATACCAAGTGGCACCATCCGTTTTTCTTGTCGGTTGAGCGTTTAAGTGGCTTTTCTTTCTATAATCACCCGTTTTATAAGAATTACGTTAAGTTTGCTTTGGACTTTGTGGCGAATAACGATCGAATTCATCCCTTTGGTGATGGCTTCTGGTGCAAGAGAGAAGGTAAAGAGTGGCCTGGTTTCTTTGCGCAAAATCCACTCAGAATATATGCACCACGGTATGGTTGTACGAAGTCGATATTAGAGTCCAAGAAGTTAGAGTCCAATATTGAGACTTACAAGCTCCATTTATTAGATATAGTACCGACGTATCCGCAGTTACAATTTGAAAAATCGGGTCAACATTCAACCGTTTCTAATACGTTAATGACTTCAAATGAGGCGTTTGTTTCTGACGAGACTGCTCTGTGTGTGAGCCCTGCGTCGAACAACATTTACTATTCATACGCAGGGTTAGGTAAAACTGCCCATAGTAAAATGTCGGTGTACTACCGAGCAAGTAAGTTTGGTAATAGTTCTCATCGCCATGCTGATCAAGGGAATGTTGCACTAGTCGATGATGGCGTTAATGTTCTTACTCCGAGTGGCAGTTATGGCTATAGGTTTGGTAGCAAACATCATAGTTTATGGACTCGAACTACGCAGGCGCATAATTTACCCTTATTTGGTGGTGTCAATTTAGACGATAGCGTTACCAACGCGACTGAAGGTCAGAAGATAGATTGCGCAACAGCTCAAGCAACAGTAATCACTCGAATTGATAGCAATGAGTTTCAATGTGTCGTTCTAGATCTCGCGAATGCTTATGAGAGTTGTGAGTCGTTTGTGCGAACAATAATACAAGTTGCAGATAACGGGGTCGTTATTGTCGACAACATTAGGCTATCTGAACCCAAATCGATGCAATGGCGAGCCCATACCCCGCTCGAAGTTGTTATTAAGGGGGGGAGTGTTGATTTGTACCATGAACAAGAAACTTATTATCTTGGAATGATGAGTGATCCTTCTTGTGTAGTTAAGTTAACAAGTGAAATTGATGACGGTGATGGTTTCAAAGGGAATGTTGAATCTGACGCTCAGAAAGATATTAAACATCTAGAATGGTTCATAGAAGAACAGCAGCAACATCAAGTGGTTATGAGTTGCTTAAAACAACCAATAGATTACGTGTTAACTGACGAAAATACTTTGATACTTGCCCATGCGGGCCAGTCTTTTAAGCTCAATGTAGAAACTGGTGAGGAGATCACTCCGTAAAAATCAGGTGACATAAGTATTTTATGTCACCAATTTTCTAAAGATTGTCTTTTGATGTCGCGATAGCGGGAATGGAGTTAAACAGATAACCATCAAAATTAGGGTCGGTAAAATCAGAAAGCTCTAAAAGCCTAATCTTCACATGTTCTAGATGTTGCCACATCGCTTGCTTGGCTTCGATTGGGTTCTTGCGTCTCATTGCTAGCAAAATAGCAGCATGATCATCTAGCCACTCTTTCCTATAGTCTTGGATCTCGATATGTGTATGCAGTATCTTCCACATAGGGCTAGACTCACGACGTTCCCACGATTCCTTTAGAATATCGACCAGCACAGAATTCTGTGTCGCTTCGGCAATACACTGATGGAACATTCTGTCACCAACCGGATTTTGGACATTGTTTTCAATTTCGCGGCGCTCAATTTCTAGAGCTTCACGCATTTTTTCGATATCAGCAGGGGTTGCTTGTGTTGCAGCAAACTCAGCAATACTGCTTTCCAATAACTGTCTTGCTTGAAGCATTTCAAAAGGACCTACATCTTCATTTTGTGCCACTGTTGATGTAGTCGGTAAGTTAACGATGTACACTCCCGAGCCTTTCTTTACTTCAACGAGTCCCTCAAGTTCCAGCATGATGATTGCTTCTCTAACCACAGCTCTGCTCACGGATAGACGCTCAGCAATATCTCGCTCGGGCGGTAAACGACTTCCAATCGGGTAAAGACCATCAGATAGTTCTTTTCTCAAGATAAGACCGAGGGTTTGATAAGGGCGTTTGGGTTCGAAGTTGATCATGGAAATGCAGTGTACCTTTGGATCTGTGGTTTGAATTGAAAGTTTTCGCTAACTCGAAAGTCATTTTAAACGCTTATAAATGTCAATTCGAGTAAAAACCTAACTAATCCAACTCTAATTGTATCAAAGCGTAACGGTTCGTTGTGGTCACTTTTATGTACATGAACAAAAGGTTATCAACTTCGATATTAAACTTTCAAAAGCCATACAAGGAACGCGCTCATAGTTTTGAAGTGAGATTAAGCGTATTTCGTATAATCTTGAGTTTTTGATCAATAGCACAAGCCGTGAATAACCGCTATGTTCAATAGAGTTATATCACCTAACAAGTTGATATTGATAATAAACAACGGTGCTTGTAAAAATACAGATATAAACTTCAAGCCTAATCTGATTGAGAGTAAAAGGAACAACATGCACTACGACGTATTCAACGGAGACGCAGATGGCATAATCGCGTTGTTACAGCTGCGATTAAGTGAGCCAAGAGAGAGCGTGCTCATTACTGGTGTTAAGCGTGATATTAAGTTGGTCTCTCAAGTTGTTACTCAAACTATGGAGCCGGGTAAGCAAGGTGATGTTTCTTCCGTTACCGTTTTAGATGTATCGATGGAGAAAAACCTGCCTGCACTGCACTCACTGCTAGACGCAAACATCAATGTATTTTATTGCGATCACCACCGAACAGGGGATGTCCCAACTTCTAGTCATTTAGATACTCTGATTGATACCGCGCCAGAGAGCTGCACGAGCTTGCTGATTAACCAGAAGCTGAATGGTGCGTATGTGGCTTGGGCAATCGCAGCTGCCTTTGGCGACAATCTAAAAACGGTGGCGGCGCGGCTAGCGGATGAAAATGGATTCGCTCAATCTCAAAAAGAGTTTCTAGAAGAGCTAGGTACCTTGATTAACTACAACGGTTACGGTTCGTCACTCAGTGATTTGCATTTCACGCCAGCTGAGCTCTACGAAACCCTTTATCAATACCCGAACCCGTTTGATCTTTTGGATGATAAAGACTCGGTGTTTTATCGACTGCGGGCTGCTTATCAAAATGATTGCCAGCAGTTATCAAACCTTGCTCCTGTTTATGAAAGTGAAGTCGCACGTGTGTTTGAACTACCAGGCGAGACTTGGGCAAGGCGCATCAGTGGCGTATTTGGTAATGAAATCGTTAATCAAGATCCAAACCGAGCGCAAGCAGTATTAACGAAAAACCAAGACGGCGAGTCTTACACGGTGAGCTTACGTGCGCCATTATCAAATAGAACGGGTGCAGACGAAATTTGCTCAAGTTTTGCGACTGGCGGAGGAAGAAAAGCAGCGGCTGGAATTAATCAACTTAATGAACTTGATAAGGTGAATTTTATTTCACTATTGGATGCATATTATTCATCTGGCACTGACGGTTAACTGAAAAACTCCCGACGTATACATTCAAAATCCTACAAATTCTTGCTCCTATATTCCGTTATACGTGTGTATTGCTAGCACATGTATGATGGCTATATCCAGGCTGTTTTAGTGATATCACTCGCAATGGTATCTGGTCTTAGGTCAGTAATTACGGCGTATTTGGGGTGATTTTTGCCGATTTAAAGTTTATTTTTTCCTATCGGTGATTTTTTATATTTTTGGTTAATTATCTTAGTGAATTAAGGTTGATTAAGTATTTTCATGGTCAATGTATTCGACCGAAAATAACAGTTTTTAGCATTTCAATTTGAATAAAAAGTCAAAGTCATATTGATTCTGATATTCAATCTGTGACTTAAAATCACAAGTTAAATCAAAGGTCATCTTTTCCTAAAAATTCCATTACTTTTCTATAAATATTCATGATTACAATGAATTGGTTCGGTTGTGATTGGCACAGCTGTTAAGTAAGGAAGTGGGACTAATGTTGAAACGTAAAGCTCTACAATTAGCAGTATCGCTCGGCATGGCGGCAATGTCTGGCGCTGTTTATGCGAATGGTTCAGATATGACGAATCCAGACTCTGGCGTGGTGGTTGGCTATTGGCATAACTGGTGTGACGGTGGCGGCTACCAAGGTGGTAATGCGCCATGTGTGACGCTGGATGAAGTGAACCCAATGTACAACATCGTGAATGTGTCATTCATGAAGGTCTACGATGTGGCTGATGGTCGAATCCCAACTTTTAAACTGGACCCAACCATTGGGCTTTCAGAAGAACAATTTATTGACCAAATCTCGGAACTCAACAAGCAAGGTCGCTCTGTGCTGTTGGCTTTAGGTGGTGCGGATGCACACGTAGAGCTAGAAACCGGTGATGAAAGAGCCTTTGCTGATGAGATAATCCGCCTTACTGAGCGTTACGGTTTCGATGGCCTAGATATCGACCTTGAACAAGCAGCCGTAACCGCAGCAAACAATCAAACCGTGATTCCTGATGCTCTTAAGTTGGTAAAAGACCACTACCGCACTGAAGGTAAAAACTTCCTTATTACTATGGCGCCTGAGTTCCCGTATCTCACGACAGGCGGTAAGTACGTTCCTTATATCGATAATCTAGAAGGCTATTACGACTGGATTAACCCACAATTTTACAACCAAGGTGGCGATGGTATCTGGGTTGAAGGCGTGGGTTGGATTGCTCAAAACAACGATGCGTTAAAAGAAGAATTCATCTACTACATTTCTGATTCGCTTATCAACGGAACGCGTGGCTTCCACAAAATCCCACATGACAAGCTCGTGTTTGGTATTCCTTCAAGTATCGATGCTGCAGCGACAGGTTTTGTGCAAGAGCCACAAGATTTATACGACGCATTTGATAGCCTAACGGCGCAAGGCCAACCGCTACGTGGTGTAATGACTTGGTCTATTAACTGGGACATGGGCACCAACAAAAACGGCCAACAATACAACGAGCAGTTTATTAAAGACTACGGCCCGTTTGTACACGGTCAAGTAACGCCACCACCAGTAGAGGGTGAGCCTGTTCTTAAAGGTGTCGAAAATACGCGTGTTCTTCACGGAACAACGTTTGATCCTATGGATGGCGTAACGGCAACAGACAAAGAAGACGGCGATCTAACGTCATCAATCGATGTTGAAGGATACGTCGAAACGGCGGTTATCGGCACTTATGTACTGACTTACCGTGTTAAAGATAGCGATAACAATGAAACAACCAAAGCAAGAACGGTAGAGGTTTACAGCCAGAAGCCAGTATTTAATGGCGTATCTGACACAACAGTTGTGTTGGGTACTGCATTTGATGCTATGGCAGGCGTGACGGCGAATGATGCTGAAGATGGCGACCTGACAAGCACTATTACACACACTGGCAGTGTCGATGTAAATGAAATCGGCAACTACACACTTGTGTATAGCGTGACAGACAGCGCGAACCAAACCGTAACCGTTGACCGTAAAGTGTCTGTAACTGATGGTTCTAACTGTGCTGCTGCATGGGATGCCGACACCGTTTATGTTGAAGGTGACCAAGTATCTCATGACGGTTCAACGTGGGGAGCAGGTTGGTACACTCGCGGCGAAGAGCCAGGAACAACAGGTGAGTGGGGCGTTTGGAGAAAAGTTTCAGACTCTTCATGTGGTGGTAACCCAGATCCGGGCGATGACTTAGAGCTTGCAGTTTCAGGACTTCAATCAGAATATGCGCCAGATAACGGTAATGTTCGTTTAGATCTGACACTGACATCAAATGAAGCATTGGATGTTACCGCTATGGTGATCAACAGTGCAGGTACTGTGGTTGAGCAAACTAAGGTTAATGTAACGGACAGCCGCGCTATTACCATCGACTTATACGATGTAGCGGAAGGGCAATATGCACTTGAAGTGGTCGGTAAAGCATCTGACGGTGAAATGGTGATGGTAAACGATTCGTTCGCTGTTAAAGACGGTGGCGGAACAACACCTCCTCCAGGTGATTACCCTCCATATGAAGCGGGCACCAACTACGCAGCGGGTGACATTGTGGTCGGCAGCGATAATGGCTTGTACGAATGTAAGCCTTGGCCATACACGGCATGGTGTGCAAGCGCGTCTTACGCTCCAGCAGATAGCCAATACTGGCAAGATGCTTGGACAAAGCTGTAGTCTGATAGCTCAACGCTAGCAATATAAAGTAGACGATCAAAGAGAGGCCATTGTGCCTCTCTTTTTTATGTTTAAACAGTTCTGACTTAGAGCTTTAAAACCCACTTAACCTTAAACTCTGCTCTGCATATTGCTCTAGATCAAAATAGGAGTGATTATCAATTGTATTACATGTTAAGAAATAGCACTATGCGCACATTGAATTTTATATATTGTTAATATTTGCATAATGAATCTTGCTCAAGTCGACCTCAACCTACTCGTTATTCTTAAACACCTTCTTGAAGAGAAGCACGTTTCCAACACGGCATTGGCGCTGGATATGAGCCAACCTACGGTGAGCCGATCTCTGCAAAAACTGCGTACCGTTTTCAATGATGATCTATTGGTGCGAGCGGCTTATGGCTATGAGTTAACGCCAAAAGCAGAAGCCATTAAACAAGATCTCAATTCGGTACTGACACGTTTAGAAAAGCTGGTACATGGCGATGTATTCGAACCGCAAAGCAGTGACAGTACGGTTCGCTTCTTTGGTTTAGTGCCTAATGTCGCGCACTTGCTGCCCAAGGTAGTTGCGGAGATACGTCAACAAGCGCCAAACATGACTGTTGATATCGACTCGATTCCTAAACGACACTTTGAGCCTCTGTTATCCGGTGATGCGCACTTTGTGTTGTCGACCCACGAGCCGTTAAGTTCAGAGCAAAATTTGTATCGAATGTTCGTGATTAGCCGCGATTACCGTTTGCTGATGAGTAAAAAACATCCTTTGGCGGACAAAGAGATCACGGTTGATGACTTGTTGAATAGCCAACTTGGTCAAATCTCACTGCAAGGGGATAAGAAGCTCTCGATCGAAAGTCGATTTAAAGATCTTGGCTTGATTGATAAGCAGCGCCAGCTGTCCATTCCAATTCAGCTTTCCAATTTTAACGTCGCGCCGGATATGGCAGAAGCAACCGACATCATCTTTCATTTACCGACACCTTTTGCTCAACAAGCCGCTACGCAAAGAGATCTTGTTTGTAAACGCGTGCCTAAAGCGTTGCGCCACCCATCAGAAGACGTCTACTTATACTGGCATAAGCGCTTTCATAACGACCCGATGTGTCGCTGGGTTCGCAATATATTCAAAGAGCTTTATACATAATCCATCTGCAGGGTGAATGAAAATTACGAATACCTATCGAGTTGGATATAGATCTCTTTCATTATTTGAATGGTGAATAACGAGAATCGATTTTTGGTATGAAACTTTCGTTGATAAGAGTGGTAGCTGGTTGTTTAATGCAAACCATTATCATTACCAATCACATATAAGAATGAATATCATGTCTGAGAGATCTCTTTTGATTCGCAAACCTCTTTTGGTTCGTAAACCCCTTTCGATCGCAGTCGCTGTTATTTGTACCTCACTTTCAGCTAACGTGTTGGCGCAAGAAGAAGCGCAAGCAACAGATGAGCAAATGGTTGTTACGGCAACTCGTACCGAGATGGCACTAAAACAAGCGCCAGCTTCAATGTCGGTTATCACCGCGCAAGACATTGAAGAAAGCCCTGGTATTACCTTGGCAGACATCGTTGCCGAATCAACGAGTGTTGAGTCTGATTTTGATAGCACACGTGCTGGCCGTCAGATGATCTCTATTCGTGGTATGGATTCAGATTACACTCTTATCATGGTGAACGGTCGTCGTTTAAGCTCTGCAAGTGCCATCATCCGTGGTAACGACTTTGACCTATCAACGATTCCTGCTGATTCGATCGAACGTGTTGAAATAATCCGTGGCCCAATGTCTGCACTTTACGGTTCAGATGGTATGGGCGGTACAATCAACATCATCACTAAGGCTCCAGAAAACGATTGGAGCTCTACACTGAGCATGGACACTTCATCTCCACTTGATGGTGATGGAGGGGAAGAGTATTCGATGGGCTTCACGACATCTGGTGCGTTGATTGAAGACGAGTTGTTTGCTCGCCTATCTGTTAACCAAACTAGCCGTGATGCTTGGCAACCCTATTCTGGTACGCATAGCTCTGGTTACGATCGTTCAGACATTACTGCGTTAGAAGAAAGAGAGACATTAAGCTTACTCGCGAGCCTGACATGGAATGCAACAGACAACCAAACCATTGATTTCGATTTTGGTTACAGTGACGACGAACGTGAGTCATCTGCGGAAAACGTATCATCTGTGATTGAGTCTGACACACGTGTTGTACGTCAGAGCCAAGCGATCACACATAGTGGTTTTTGGAGCTGGGGTGACACGCAAGTACGTTATTCACGTGAAAATGTGACAGATAATGATGCTGCGGACTCAGATACTAACTATAGCAGTGACATCGAAGAGCTGACTCAAATTGTTGAAGCTTCGGCGACCACTTATCTTGGTGATAGTCACACCGTAACGTTTGGTATGGACTACCAGTTGAGTGAATTAACCAACAAAGAAAACTTAGTCAATGGTACATCTGAAGCTTATCAAGGTGCGTTATTTGTTCAAGACCAATGGTTAATGACGGATCAACTAACGGCAACCATTGGTGGTCGTTTAGATAAGCATGAACTGTACGGTGAAGAGTTCAGCCCACGTGTGTACTTGGTTCATCAAACAACGAATGACCTGATCATCAAGGGTGGTGTGGGTAAAGCATTTAAAGCACCAACATTGACTCAAAATCAGACAGACTACACAGTTAATAGCTGTAAAGGCGTATGTGATTTACATGGTAATGAAGATCTTAAGCCCGAAACCAGCTTGAACTATGAGATCGCTGCGATTTATAGCCAACCTCGTTGGAATGTTGAAGGTGCCTTATTCCGAAATGAAATCAACGACCTAATTGATCGTGATGAAACCTATTGTGAGAACGGCGGAGTGTTTGAATCGGGTAAAGGTTGCGCTGATAGTTCAAGCTCAACTGGCTATGTGAATGGTAAGCGTACTTATACAAACGTATCAGAGGCTGTAGTTCAAGGTGCTGAGCTTACAGGCCAATTCCAAATTACTGATGAATGGGGTGTGTCTGGTAATTACACATTCTTAGACACTGAAGATAAGTCTACTGGTGACGAATTACTTGAGCGTTACAAGCATTCGGGTTTAGTTAAACTGAACTGGAGCCCAACTTACGATCTAAGTACTTTCGTGAGTGCGCGTTACCGTGGTGAACGTCAGATCGAAAGCGATCTAACTCAAGACGCTTACACAACGCTGAACCTAGGTGCTGTCTACAACGTGAATGCTTCAGTACGACTACGTGCAGGTATCACGAACTTAACTGACGAAGCTGTATCACAAGAGCTAGAGAGCATGGGCTATGTTGAAGAGCCACGTACTTACTACGTAGGTATGACAGCGGACTTCTAATTTAGAGTTCAGTAACTGATAGCTTGATACAAAAGAACCCACACTGGCTGATGCTCTAAAAGGAGAATGGCGAGTGTGGGTTCTTTTTTGATCTATAGATTTGGTTTAATTTGCCGTTTATCTATTAATCTAGATTTTGACACATGTGATCAGCGCATTACCGGACTGAGTATCCCAAGGAATCAGCTTGTCGTAATCGTGCTCGAAGATATTAACCTCGAAGTAGGGCTTCAATATCTCGATTAACTCTTTAAACGAGAATGCCACCATTGGGTGTTCATCATTCCACACTTGAGTTTCACCAGCAGTCGTCTTTTCGATGCTAAGCTTTAGCGCTTGCTTATCACCCTGACCAGAGTAATACCAACCAGAACGGAACGTGAAATCGTCTTTGTCTTGGTTTGTTGTGTGTCTAACAAACAGGTCGTTGCTGATCTTGTCTTTATCAACCACGTTAAAACAGAAAATACCTTCTGGCTTTAACGCACGATGCACACTTTCAATACACTCTTTAAGCTTCTCAAGGCCATCGTTGTAATGGATGGAATACAGGAAGCAAGTGATAAGATCGAGTGGTTCCGTGACCTCAAAGTTACTCATGTTTTGTACTGAGAACTTGGCTTCCGGGCAGCGAACTTCTGCGATATCTAACATCGGCTTGTTAAGATCTAGGCCACCGCTTTGGTAACCGAAATCAATAAAATGACGAACGTGTGGGCCAGTGCCACAAGCTAAGTCGAGGTGTGTTTTTCCTTCATTTCCAAAGATTTGATGGAGTCTACGTACGCAGTTACTTTGCGCTTGGTAGTCAATATCTACACACATTAAATCATAGTAACCGGATAGGTCGGTATAGAGTGCGTTGGCGGACATATTTGCCTGCAGCATAAGCTGAAAAATTAGGGTGGCGCATCATATACCGAAATTGGAAAATCGCAATCAAATATTCGATCAATGAAAGCGTTTTATTTTCTAACTTATGGTCGTTTTAAATGAGACCGTTTAAAGGGATGT
This sequence comes from Vibrio sp. ZF57, assembly GCF_001691235.1. Lineage (NCBI taxonomy): Bacteria > Pseudomonadati > Pseudomonadota > Gammaproteobacteria > Vibrionales > Vibrionaceae > Vibrio > Vibrio sp. ZF57. The sequence goes on from NZ_MAKD01000008.1 coordinate 44,395, forward strand.
TTAAGCTGCCAACAACATCAGTACGCGTGTCATCGCTATTCACTTTGCCCTGACTACTTATTCGTTAACTAAAACAGGTGTTGCTCCCTCAATGCAGCGACCATACGGGCTTTGCGGAACGCTTTTATCACGAGACGAGATAGGAAAAATATGGTATCTAGGTAAACCCAGTGTGACATTTATAATTTTATGATTAATCAGTAATTTTATTGATTCAAACCGAGTTCTTGAAAAGGAAACAATTCAGGAAAGTGGGCTGTTGATAAAAACCAAATCACTCAAGCTAAATAAGCGAACTAAACAAGGAGAGTTGAAACAATGACATCAGCAATAAATGCACAGGGTTCAATGGAAAATAGAACAGCATTGGAAAGCAGTGCTTCAATAGAAATTAAGGTGGATGACTTGTCGGGTGGGGAAGTCATTGAATTACTTGAAGAGCACCTCGCTGATATGTACGCCACTTCGCCAGCCGAAAGCGTTCATGCACTGGATCTAGATGGGCTCAAGTCACCAGAGATTACTTTTTTCAGTGCTTGGAAAGACAGCCAACTACTTGGGTGTGTTGCCATTAAAGAGCTAAATACCCAACACGCTGAACTCAAATCAATGAGGACCTCACAGTTTGCACGAAAGTCAGGTGTTGCCAGCCAACTTTTACAACACGTATTAGATACAGCGGCCATTCGCCAGTATCAAACAATCAGCTTAGAGACCGGCTCAGAAGACTACTTTAAGGCTGCGCGTAACCTGTATGAAAAGTTTGGCTTCGGATACTGTGAACCCTTTGCTGATTATGTGTTAGACCCGCACAGCCAGTTTATGAGTATTGAGTTGCGTTAAGAGACTAGCCTTAGATGTCGACTTACTTTGCAGGTTTCTCCCTTGGCCTTTCGCTGATTCTTGCGATTGGCTCTCAAAATGCGTTTGTTTTAAAGCAAGGGCTTAAGAACCAACACGTATTGGCAGTTTGTGCTGTATGTGCCATTTCTGACGCCTTACTGATTAGCTTTGGCGTGACGGGCTTTGGCGCAATCGTTAAGCAGTTCCCACAAATTGAGCAGTTCGCCCGTTATGGTGGCGCTATCTTTTTGGGTGTCTATTCATTCTTAAGCTTCCGATCAGCATTTACCGAAAACCACGCCTTAGAAGCCACGGCAGAAACTAAAGACTCATTAACCAAAGCGATTGCGATGTGTTTGGCGTTCACTTGGCTTAACCCGCATGTGTATTTGGATACTGTGGTATTGCTGGGGTCTATCTCAACTCAATATCAACCGGATCAAATGTTGTTTGGCGCTGGGGCGGTATCGGCGTCATTCGTGTTCTTCTTTTCACTTGGATATGGCGCTCGCTTCTTGGCTCCAATGTTTAAGAACCCGAGAGCGTGGAAGGTGTTGGAATTTGTCGTTGGCGTGATCATGGCATCTATTGCAATATCTTTGATTGTCTAGCTGCGCGTAATTAGGCTTCCATTTTGGTATAGGTGTTGAATACACGCCAGTAGAAAGCCTAACCTTACGTTTAATCTCACAAGCAGATGCAGTAAATATCGAATTCTTCGGCCCGAATGGTAATAGACTGGCAAGCCGTGATTTAGCGTTTAGCACAGTAACTCTGGGCGCTTCGTACAATTTTTGACGACCTCTGTGAAATAGCTTAAAGCTAAAGCTATGGACACCTAAAACCGCTCTAACGTTGAGCGGTTTTTTTATGTCAAAAATAACGATTGGTCACGCTATGGGCGGAGTTGGTCCAAAGCCTGAAATTAGTTGGTTTTCACAAGCTTATAAAAGGGAATTATCTCGACTATTTTGGTAGATTAAAGGTATTACAGACTTCCAGTGAGCAGCAATGAAGATTCTTCACACGTCCGATTGGCACCTTGGCCAAAACTTCTACAATAAAAGCCGTAAGAATGAACATGAACGGTTCTTACAATGGTTACTTGAGCAAGTTACAGAGCACGACATCGACGCGATCATTGTTGCTGGCGATATTTTCGATACCAGCACACCGCCGAGTTACGCTCGTGAGATGTATAACAAGTTCGTGGTCGACTCGAACAAGATCGACTGTCAACTGGTGTTGTTAGGTGGAAATCACGATTCGGTGTCTGTGCTAAAAGAGACACAACAGCTGCTCAAATACATGGGCGCAGACGTGATTCCTAATACCAATGAAGATCATGCGACTCAGGTTGTCGAACTAAAAGGCAAGAACGGCGATGTAGAAGCGCTGGTTTGTGCTATTCCTTTTATTCGCCCTCGCGATGTGTTGACCAGCCAGGCGGGCGTCACAGGCGTTGAGCGTCAGAAGCAACTCGGCGATGCAATCAAACAGCACTACCAAAGTGTTTATGATGCCGCTGTAGAAAAACGTGCGGAGTTTGAAAACAGCGAGCACATGCCGATTATCGCTACGGGTCATTTAACGGCGATGGGTGTTCAACAATCGGATTCGGTACGCGACATCTATGTCGGCAACCTTGATGGTTTTGCCGCTGATGGCTTCCCAGACGCAGACTATATTGCACTTGGTCATATCCACCGTCCACAAGTGGTGGCAAAGCGTGAATACATTCGTTATTCAGGCTCTCCAATCCCACTAAGTTTTGATGAACTTAAGTCTCAAAAACAAGTGTGTGTGGTTGAGTTTGTTGAAGGTGAGCGCACCATTTCTCAACTGCCTGTTCCCACATTCCAACCTCTAGCTGAAATCAAAGGCGACTTGAGCGAGATCGAATCTCAGCTTAACCAATACATAGGTTTAGATAGCGACCAAAGCGTATGGTTATCGATAGAAGTGCAAGCGCAAGATTACTTGTCGGATCTACAAGAACGTATGCGCGCACTGACCGAAGGATTGAATGTGGAAGTACTTCAACTGCGCCGAGCAAGAGAGCGTCGTAATCAAGCATTAGAGCAAGAGTCGGCAGAGACCTTATCTGAACTGAGCCCGATGGACGTGTTTACGAAGCGTATTGCCTTAGAAGAGTTTGAAACCGATTCTGAAAAAGCGCGTTTAGAGCGCATGACGGTGAAGTTCAAACAAGTGATGGTCGAAGTGTCTGAAAGCGCTCAAGCGCCCAATAAAGTAGAAGAGTAATCGTATGAAGATTTTAAGCCTAGAATTTGAAAACCTGAACTCTTTGAAAGGGCGCTGGAAGCTCGATTTTACCCAATCGCCGTTTGCAGAAAACGGTCTGTTCGCAATTACTGGTCCAACTGGGGCGGGTAAAACCACCATTCTTGATGCGATTTGCTTGGCACTTTTCCATCGCACACCGCGTTTGAAAAGCATTGCTAAAGGTAATAATGAATTAATGACTCGTGGTACGGGCGAGTGTTTTGCTGAACTGGAATTTGAAGTTCAAGGTAAAACGTACCGATCTAATTTCCACCAAAAGCGAGCGCGTGGAAAACACGATGGCGCATTGCAAACGCCAACGTGCGAGTTTGCCGATTCGGACACCGACAAAGTCTTAGAGACCATGTTGACCAAGAAGACCAAGCTGGTGGAGCAGGTTACAGGGCTCGATTTCTCACGCTTCACTAAATCCATCATGTTGTCTCAGGGTGAATTTGCAGCGTTCTTAAATGCCAATGCAAACGACCGTGCCGAGCTACTTGAAGAGCTGACGGGCACAGAAGTCTATAGCCTGATCTCTGAGCGCATCTACGATCATTTCAAGTCGAGTGAAGAGTCGCTTAATCACCTTAAAGCGAAAGCAGAAGGTGTGAGCTTACTGTCTGAAGAGCAAATCCAAGCGCTGACCGCAGAGCGTGAAACGCTAGAAGCCGAGCAGAAGCGTTTAGCCGAGCAATTAAAAGAGTGGCAAGCGCATCTAAGCTGGTGGAAAGACGTGACCAAAGCTGAGCAAACTATTGCGGCCAGTGATCACGATCTTAAAACAGCTCAAGATGAACTAGACCGAAACCAACCTGCACTAGAGCGTTTGGCAAACAGTGCACCAGCTGAAAAGCTGCGCCCAATGCACAAAGATTTAAAGCGTTGCGAACAAGAGGTGAACACCACTCAAGCTCACTTAGATAACAGCACCAAGTTACTTGCTGTTCGTGATGCAGAGAAGAAAGACGCGCAAACTAAACTGACTCAAAGCAGTGCAATTGTCGAACAGGTTAAAACCGAGCAACAAGAACAAGAGAAGATCATCGATCTTGTCCGTCCGCTAGATAACCAAATTGCCGTACTCAAAGATAAGCAAACTGCGGCCGTTAATGCAGCAAATACGCTAAACGAGCAACATACGCAGCAGCGTAATCAACAAGTCGTTTTAGTCCAAAAAACAGATGCACTGAAGCAACAAGATCAACTCAGCACTGAGTATTTAAATACACATCAAGCTGACCAACATCTGGAAAAATACCTAGGTCAATGGCAAGCCAAAGTTGAGCAAGTTCGTACTTTAGAGCGTCAACATGCAGAACAACTAAACTCAGCGAAGCAAGCTTTGTGTGCGGTTGATGCACAGCAAACGATCATCAAATCTGCGCAAGAAGCTAAAGCAACGCAAGACAAAACTTTAAGTGAATTGGTTGTGCTAGAGAGTAGTGCAAAGCAACAGTGGGAAGCATTGCAAGGCAACATCAGCGAACAAGTATTGAATGCGCAAAAAGATCTGTTGGAGTACTGGAATCGCAATACGCACTCATTACTTGAGATCAACCGTGGTTTCCTAAATGCCCAGCAACAGCTGCATGCAAAAACACAGGCACATCAAACTAACATTCAGTTGGTCGACAAGCTTTCGAAAGAACGTGAAGTGCTGGTGGAGCGATATAAAGAGAAAGAGACTTCGCTTGAGCGATTAACGCGTTTGATTGATCAAGAGGGCGAATTAGCAAAATACCGTGCAGCTCTGGAATCTGGATCTGAGTGCCCACTGTGTGGTTCAACAGACCATTCGATTGAGCAGTCGCAAGATATTGCAAATTTGGTTGCTCAAAAAGATAGGGAAAACCTAGAGCTAGCGGCTATCAAAAAAGAAGGCCAAGAGCATCGTCAGCAGTTAGATTCTCTTACCCTTGTGATTGTGGCGCTTAACGATGACATTCAACGTGCGCAAGCGGATATTCAACAAGCTCAGCTGAATTGGCAAGGCGTTGTCGGCAAGCTTCAACAGAGCTTATCGGATTTCGTTGGCACGGCTCCTGAACTGGCACTGCTAACGATTAACGATTTAGGCAATGAAGCTACAGTCGCGACCTTTGCTCAGCAGTGTGAACTTCAACTAAGTCAGAGCGCGCAGCAACTCAAAGCGTTGGGTGATGCTAAAGCGCATTACGCTGAAGCTGAGAAACAACGCCTGTCTGTAAGTGTTATGGCTGACAAGGCGCAGTCTAATCTCGAGTTGGCCGAGCAACGCTTAGCTGATTTGAATAAGCAAAACCAAGTCGCAAACGAGCAAGTGACTCAAATAGCTCAAGCGAAAGGCCAGCAATGGAACGCTTTGAAAGAGAGCATTGTTCAAACTTCTATCGAAGCACCTGAACTTGAGCATATCGATGATTGGTTTACTGCGAAATCGCAAGCATCAAGCACATGGCAGCAAACCAAACAGCAACAGGCCGATATTGAGAAGCAACTGATTACTCAAAATGCCGAATTGAAAACGTTAGACGACAAGCTAAGCAGTGTTGAGAAAGAGCTCGCGACACTGACGCAAGAGAGTGAGTCTTTAGTGTCAGAACTCACTCGTGTAACGGCTGAAAGAACAGAGTTGTTTGGTGACAAAGACATTCAAGCCACCAGCAATGCGATGAAGCAAAGAGTCACTGAAGCAGTAAATGCATTTGATGCCGCGCAGTTAGTGCTTAACCGCAGCGAACTTGAACATCGAACCGAGCAAACCAAACACACTGGTTTCTCGGACGAGCTAGTCAGCAAGCAGTTCAGTCACACACAAGCGTTGAATGCTTGGTTAGATGCACTGAAAGCTAGCCCATTCGAAGATGAGGTGAATTTTGAAGCGGCGTTGTTGGATGAAGAGGTTAGAACTCAACTTCAAAGCCTGAAGAAGTCTTTAGACGAATCGATTGTCAGTGCGCAAGCAAGGTTGAACACCGCCAAAACGACGAAAGTGGAGCTACTAAATCACGAAAATGCGAAAGCATGGCAAGAGCAAAACCAACAGCAAGTTGAAGAAGCGACGACTGAGTGTCAAAACGCACAACAAAGCCATGCAACCAAGATCGGCGCAATTTCTGCCAATCTTGAAACGGATAGCCAGAACCGCAGCAATCAGCAAGATCTGTTTAAGCAGATCGACGAGCAACAAGTCGAGTTTGATGATATTTCACGTCTGAACTCACTTATCGGCTCTAAGAACGGCGATAAATTCCGTAAGTTTGCCCAAGGTTTAACGTTGGAAAACTTGGTGTACTTGGCGAACAAGCAGCTACAGCGTTTGCATGGTCGTTACGAACTTAAACGCAAAGCCGATGATGGCTTAGAATTGCAAGTGCTCGACACATGGCAGGGCGATGTGATGCGTGATACCAAGACGTTATCCGGTGGCGAAAGCTTCTTGGTGAGCTTGGCGTTGGCATTAGCGCTTTCTGATCTTGTGAGCTACAAAACCAGTATTGATTCTTTGTTCTTGGATGAAGGTTTCGGCACGTTGGATAGCGACACATTAGACATTGCCCTAAACGCGCTCGATAACTTGAATGCATCAGGCAAGATGATTGGCGTCATTAGTCACGTTGAAGCACTGAAAGAGCGAGTGCCTGTTCAGCTTAAAGTAACAAAACACTCTGGCTTAGGTGTGAGTGAGATGGAGAAACAGTACAAGGTTGTTGCTTAGCTTCTAGTCATATTCATCAGCGCAGAAATCGAAACAGGGCTGGATTAAGCAGATCCCCGACTCAGTCGTTCCTCCTTCTCGAGGATGACGGAGTCGGAAGTTGTCATTAATCACTTCGCCGTCATCCCTTAATGTCAGGATCGAATAAAAGGCAGCCGTCATTCCCTAAAGCGAGGCACGAGCGTAATAGGGAATCTGGGCTTGTTGGTATTACTTTCTTCATTTCCGAAAGTGAGGTACGAACGTAATAGGGAATTTGGGGTTAGTCGTATTACCTTCGTCATTCCCTGAAGCGAGAATCGAGCGTAATAAGGATTCTCTGGCAAACGCAGGAAGTGGACTCATCAAAAAGGAAACGGCCATGCACAAGAAGCCCCATTTACCAACTAAGACATGTCCTATTTGCCAAAAGCCTTTCTCATGGCGTAAAAAGTGGCAACGTTGTTGGGATGACGTGATTTACTGTTCTGAACGTTGTCGTCGTCATAAGCCAACTTTGGCGTAATTTCTGTTCGTTTTTAGAACACGTTAATAGTTTCGTCATTCATTTCTCAAGTTAATATTTCTATCTGTAAGATAAGTGATGTATAAAGGCGGCATGAAGATACCTAAAAGAATACAGCCTTTAGTTGACGATGGTTTAGTCGACGAGGTGACAAGCCAACTCATGAGTGGCAAAGAAGCATCGGTGTACATTGTGCGCTGCGGCGATACGATCCGTTGTGCCAAGGTATATAAGGAAATTAGCCAACGCAGCTTTAAAAAAGCGACCGCGTATCGTGAAGGCCGAAAAGTCCGGAATAGCCGCCGTGCACGAGCGATGGAAAAAGGCTCTGGCTTTGGTCGTGAACAACAAGAAAAGGTTTGGCAAAGTGCTGAAGTGGATGCCTTATATAAACTGGCAGAAGCGGGTGTTCGTGTGCCTGTCCCTTATGGTTGCTTTGATGGCGTACTGCTTATGGAGCTGGTCACTGACGATGAGGGTTACGTTGCACCACGTTTGAACGATGTGGTGATGTCAGCAGAGCAAGCGATCGAAGACCACGCCGTGATGATGACTTACGTAGTTAAAATGCTGTGTGTTGGTTTGATCCATGGTGACTTGTCTGAGTTCAACGTATTGGTGGATGAGTACGGTCCAGTAATTATCGACCTACCACAAGCGGTTGACGCTTCGGCTAACAACAACGCTGAGTGGATGCTGGCTCGTGACATCAATAACATCCGTGACTATTACGCTCAGTTTGCTCCTGAACTGGCAAAAACCGAGTATGCCAAGGAAATGTGGGCGCTGTACGAGAAAGGCGACTTGAAGCCAGACAGCAAACTGACGGGTGAGTTTACGGAAACCGACGACTTGGCTGATATCGAAGCCATCATGCAAGAGATAGACGCTGCGCGAATTGAAGAACAACATCGACGCGAGCGAGCTAAAGAAGAGAAAGAAGGTGTTGACGATACTAAGTTCAATTGGGCTGAATAATCGTGATGATCAGTTTTGATCTTTAGCTAGATATCAACCAAACGCCTTTTAAAACAGAGGCGTTCTTTCTAAATAAAAACCCAATGGAGCTTCAACTCTGTTGGGTTTTCTTTTTTAGCACTAATGAAAGACGGACACTCGTATCAACTACCAATTTAACTGTTCACCATCGTAAGCGTAGAAGTGCCCACTGTTATCCGGTGTGGCAGTGCGAATAATATCGACCAACTGATGGGCGACATAGCTTGACTCAAACAACTTACCTTCAGGGACATTGGTCTGAAAAGGCTTCGACAGAGCTGTGTCTGTCGTGCCCGGGTGCAGAGCCAACACGGTGCCTTTCTTAATGGTGCGTTGCCATTCGATCGACATGGTTTTGATGAACATATTTAGGGCTGCTTTCGATGAGCGGTAGCTATACCAACCCCCTAATCTGTTGTCTGAAATACTGCCAACCTTTGCGGATACCACAGCAAACTTTGGATTGTCGCTCGCTTTAAGTATCGGCGTGAAGTGTTTTGCTAATAACAAGCTGGGCAGGGTATTCACAGAGATGTTTTTGAGGAAAAACTCAGGGTCGATGGACGACAAGTTCTTTTCCGGTCCAAGATCTGGAGTGTGGAGCATACCCACGCAGTTGATCAGCCAATCAAGTTGTTCAAACTCAGAACTCAAGCGCTTAATATCAGCTTCGTCGGTGGCGTCGACTTTGTGCCAGCTCAAGCGATTGTTTTCTAGTTCCGGCTGTTGAGAGTGGTAAGTCGCGTCTACATGCACATCAAGAAAATCAAACCGAGAGAGCTCAGATAATAGGTGTTTAACCACAGCGAAACCAATACCGCCGCTCCCACCGACCACCAATATGTGTAATCTGAGTTGCTCCACCATTATAAGTTCTCCAAGTTTGTGATTCGTTGTTCAGCAGTATCGAGAATCGCTTGTTGTGATTGCTCATCCATGTTGTCCCAAGAGCGATATAACATGCCCATACGTGGGTTGCGGTTTAACGCATCGCGGTGCTGGTCCATAAAGCGCCAATACAAGCTATTGAAAGGGCAAGATTGCTCGCCGCTGCGTTCTTTTATCTTGTAGTGACAGCCTTTGCAGTAGTCACTCATGCGGTTGATATAGGAACCGCTGGCAGAGTATGGTTTGGTTCCTACGATCCCGCCATCCGCAAACAGTGCCATACCTCGCGTATTTGGCATTTCAACCCACTCAATCGCGTCGACGTAAATACCGAGGTACCAACTGTCGACTTGGTCAGGGTCTATACCCGTGATTAAACAGAAGTTGCCAGTGATCATTAACCTTTGGATGTGGTGCGCGTAAGCAAACTCAAGAGACTGGTCAATCGCATGCTTCATGCAGTTCATCTTGGTTTGTCCGTCCCAAAAGTAATGGGGCAGGTTATTATGTGCTGAGTAATGGTTTTTGTTGGCGTAAGCAGGCATGTTTGCCCAATAGACGGCGCGTATGTACTCTCGCCACCCCAGTATTTGGCGTACAAATCCTTCGACCTGTGCAATATCGATGCTTGGCTTATCTGGTGAGCTGTCTCGAAGACAGGATGCTTGGTAGGCCGACAGTGCTGCATCAATCACTTCTTTAGGGCTCAGCAGTTTACTGTTCAGCGAGAACGATATACGGCTATGATACAAGCTCCATTTAGAGTCGTGCTCTGTCGTCATCGCATCTTGAAACTGCCCAAATAACGGCAAGCAGACTTGGCAGAAATGAGCGAGTAGAGACAAGCTTTGTGCGCGGTTCACCGGCCATAGTAACTGGTTACCGACTTGACCAATGGTTTGTACTTGGTGACGTTCGATACGTTGCAAAATGTCGGTTATATCATTGGTAAACATCAGCGGCTGAGGTAGGTTTTCGATGTCTTGTTTCTTGAGCTTATTTCGATTGTTCGCGTCGTAATTCCATTTTCCGCCAACGGGCTTTCCGTCTTCTAGCAAAATGTCGAAACGCTTTCTCATTCGGCGATAGAAGTGCTCCATCATGATGTGTTTGTCTTTCGGAAACTGTTGTTCGATCTCTTCGAATGGAAAGAGGAAGTGTTCTGTATCACAACAACCTTTGGTCGCATTGGTGAGCTTGAGCTTGTTCATCTGCTCTAAAAGGCGATATTCATCTGGCCTTTGATATTCGAATTTCTCTGCGCCGAATTCGTGTACATAGTGCTTTAGAAGTGTGTCTAGGTTTTCAAATTGCGTTGTGTCGTCAAGAGTAAGGTGTAGTACTTGATGACCTTGTTCTTTGAGTTCGTTAGCGAAGTAACCCATCGCACAGAAAAACGCGGCCACTTTTTGAACGTGAGAGGTAACATAATCTGTTTCTTGTTTTAGCTCAGCAATGATGTAAATAACGTCATCGTTAACCTGTCTAAACCATGAATGCTCAATGTTGAGTTGGTCACCTAATACAAGTCGTACCGTTTTAAATTTCATAATGCGTCCTGGTTTGTGAGGCTTGTTGTGACTGCGTTACCGCCTGTCCATTGATTGATGAAGGCATGGTCTGGGTCGTACATTTCAGTACGTTGATTCAAATCGAAATGACGTGATTTGTTAATTATTAGACGCTTACGAGTTGATAGGCTGACAAGATCACAAATGACTACTCTAAGTGGGAAATAGGAGATTTCGATCAGGATGAGTGTGTTGAAGAGGATATCAAGCCAACCAATAATACCGATAGAGGTTGGCAATGCCGGTTATTTTTGAGTGTCGAACTGGAGCTTCTATTCCATTGGAACAACGAGAATATCGATAGGGGAAGTATCGATGATGTGTTTAGAATGGGAGATGAGCTTATGCCAAAAATCATGGTGATGGCCGCATAGCAATAGGTCAACGCCGTTGGCTTCGATGGCATTTTTGAGCTTATCGTTCAAATCACCCGTTCCCACGAAAATGTGCTTGATTGGGTGCTTGGCGTAGGCTTCAAACTCTTTCAAATGCTTAACGGCATCTTCATTGATGGGTAAATCACCGTCATTTCCCTGAATATCAACGAGCTCTGGATAAATTTCTCCATGCGTACCATCGATATAAACAAATGAAATGCCAGCCTCCAGTTTATCAGCGAAGAAGGTCGCTCTATCAATGAGAATCTTGGTGTCGTCAGACAGTTCAAGTGCGACCAGAATATGTCGGTAATCCATAATTAAAGCCTCTTGTTGTGAGTTATGTAACAAGCATAGTTTCTGTTGACGCAAATGATATCGAAGAGATCTCATATTCCGTAAAATCATCATTCAATGTTCTTCTAAGCACTATCGTATTTATATCGCTTTGATTGGTAAGAAATTTACAAAAGGTTGATATAGTGGTTGAAGCGCTAGCTTATGCTGTTAGATAGGCTTGATAGTTCAATGCGCCAATCACGAAGAGGCATCAATGACAGCACTACTAACCATTCCCACTCGAACATTAGGTTTCGACTACGATATTGAGATCCGAGACTGGTCTCAAAAGCTCGTCGGCTTTCATGTGTTTGAAGATGGTAGACGACCGCTTGATGGAGGCATTGGGCTGAGCCTCAACCTTGTTGAACAGTTTGACGTGAATGGTCGTTGGCTAAATTCATTACCTGCGCGTTATCGTGAAATCACCGACGACTTTCCAGAATACCAATACCAGATGTTGTGGCTTGCTGCGAATACTTATGAAGCCGCGCAATTGCTTGAATTAAGGCCTGTTATTTTGGCTTTGATCTGCATGAAATACAGTGTCGACAACAAGAAAGCACTGGCACTAAGTCGCTTAGGGCAGAAGAAGATCCTTACCAAGTTGGGCTTAGACGGCAGCAAGGCGACACTCAAATTCATCGACAAGCTAGAGCTTCATTACAATGTTGGTGATGAACTCGACCACATTGTTCGTATTCTCGAACCGCTGCAAAGACGAGTCCTTAAGTTTAAGCATTACTCAAAAGTTGGATACACAGCCCTGCGTTTGGACCAAGTTCATCCATTTCTAACTGGCAGCCGATTAGGGATTGCAATGGTGGAAGAGGGTAGACTTAATGCACCGTCGAAGATGGCGATGTTCCAAGATGCGATATTGTTAGGGCAAGATTTGGAGATGGATGATCCACTGCGTGCGATTACCAGTCAGAACTCTTTTGCGATGTTTGAGCAACTGCATGACCGCTGGACGGAGCAACGCCAATTACGTCGTTTGGAGGGTAACTGCCCAATGGATAAAGACATCCCTTATCCCGTTCCTTTACTTGGCAATGACAACATTCATCCGCTCACGGATTATTACGACCTTGAACACGAAGGCATCGAGCAGAAGCACTGTATTGGCGTGTATCACAACCGAATCATGAGCGATCGTTATGTGGTGTTCCGCATGCTCAAGCCTCAGCGTTTAACCATAGGTTTACGCCGTGTCCCGAGCAAAGCATTTCCTTTTGAAATAGACCAAATCTGCGGAAAACGAAATGCACCTCCGTCGGAATCCGCTCGCCAAGTGATTCACGACTGGCTAGAAGCGAGTAAGCAAAAATATCCTAAGCAATAGCCATTAAGTAGAAGGAATACAGGATGTTTCAACAAGGCGATCTTTGCCCTCATTGTGGTTTGATTATTGTGATGCCTACGGATCTGCAAGGTGAATGCCTAGGATGCGGCGAAGAAATTAATCAAGACCCAGCAGACGATTACGACGAAGAAGAGTAGCTTTACCTACACTTAGATTAAACAAGGCTAGGATAGCCGAATTACTCTCTTTAAAAGGACGGAAAAATGCAGAAAGTAATCTTTAGAAATTGCGATGAAAACTCACCTTATTGGCATGAGTTAGAGGGCTTATTTCAAAGTGAATGGTCTGATTTCAAGTTTAAAGATACATATAAAGAAAACGTACAACTCCCTCCAGTAATAACAGTACTTCGCGATAATGTGGTCATTGGTGGCTTGGCGTATTCCTATTTTCAAGAACCTCACCAAGTTCGTGATGTAGTGTGGATCAACGCTGTGTTTGTCGACCCTCAATGGCGCGGTCAAGGCATTGCCAGTGAACTGATTAATCGTGGTGTCAGACAGGTTTCTTCTGCAGTGCAAACTCAACTCTACGCGTACACCAATATCATGGGTCTCTACCAAGGGCTAGGTTGGTCAATCGTAAATATCGAATCAGAACCGAACCATAAAGTGATGAGTATTGAGCTTAATCGATAAGCTCGGAATAAAAGCCTGATATTAGTTTATCTGCCGTTCGAGTAATGAATTTCTCCCTTTCATCCATAATGCATAAACCTGTTAAATTTTCGTTGAAACTCATGCCGATATCGCCTTTAAATCAAACAACTAGCTGTTGATTAAAACGATCAAGACGATTTATTGCAGCAGTTGTTGAGCACAAAGCCTATATTGACTAGAATGACGCACTTTTTTTATTTACGTACATACAGGTAATGAACATGAGCGATACTAATTCAAGACCAGCTTTACCAGATCATCTTGCAGGCAACCCACGCAGCCCACACCACGTTGCTGAGTGTTTCGAATACCCAATCGGCATTCGTCTAAATGGTAAAGAGCGTACTGATGTTGAAGAATACTGCATCAGCGAAGGTTGGGTTAAGATCCCTTCTCCAAAAGCGCTAGATCGTTTTGGTCAGCCAATGCTTATTACTCTAAAAGGCACTGTAGAAGCTTTTTACATCGACGCATAATCATGTCGTGTGGCTAGCTAATACTTCGAGTAATTAGCTAATGTTTGCTTAATTAGCCAACATCAAGCCACCAAGCGTTATTACCTAAAAGGGTCTAGAGAAATCTAGACCCTTTTTGTTTGCATTGATTTTAGCGAACTTCTTTAACCAATAGCCCAAACCACCTTCATAACTCCACAGATTCAACCAAAATTGTTGTTATTCACTATGCATTCGCAGTAATAACAAAGTTGTTGTTGGTTGATTTATGTTCGCTCGCTCTTTTTGGATTTATTCGTACTCGAAAGTTCTGATGTTTAATTAAACAGATACAAACAAAAATATGAAGCACAGTCTAATTAAATGAAACTAATATGCTGTATTTAAAGTTATTTTTTGTCAATAACTACCTCTGTCACAGAAATTAATCCTGAAGCACATACAATTCCCTTGATTTCGAATGAGCGCTAAATTTTTTCGTTCGAGCGTTTAATTTCTTCCTTCGCCCAATAATTATGAGGTTCCTATGTTTGGAATATTCAAACCTATGGCGCATATCGATCGCTTGTCATCAGATAAGATCGATAGCACCTACACACGACTACGATGGCAACTGTTTCTTGGCATCTTCGTTGGCTATGCGGGGTACTACTTAGTCCGTAAAAACTTTAGTTTGGCGATGCCTTATCTCATTGAACAAGGTTTTAGCCGTGGAGAACTAGGGGTTGCATTAGCGGCGGTATCTATCGCTTACGGCTTATCTAAGTTCTTAATGGGCAGTGTTTCTGACCGTTCTAATCCTCGATACTTCCTCAGCGGTGGCTTGTTAATGTCGGCACTGGTGATGTTCTGCTTTGGCTTTATGCCTTGGGCAACAGGCAGCATCACTGCGATGTTTATCCTGCTGTTCTTGAATGGTTGGTTCCAAGGTATGGGTTGGCCAGCTTGTGGACGAACCATGGTCCACTGGTGGTCACGAAAAGAACGTGGTGAGATAGTGTCAGTATGGAACGTTGCTCACAACGTGGGTGGCGGTTTGATTGGCCCAATGTTCTTGTTGGGGCTGTGGGCTTTTAACGACGATTGGCGAACCGCTTTTTATGTTCCTGCATTTTTTGCCACTCTCGTTGCTGTCTTTGTTTGGTTTACTGTAAGAGATACACCTCAATCTTGCGGCTTACCACCGATTGAAGAACATAAAGACGATTACCCAGACGACTACGATACGTCTCATGAGAAAGAAATGACGGCGAAAGAGATCTTCTTTAAGTACGTTTTCTCTAACAAACTGTTGTGGTCAATCGCTATTGCCAATGCGTTTGTTTACCTTATCCGCTATGGCGTACTCGATTGGGCTCCAGTTTACTTAAAAGAAGCAAAAGACTTCTCTGTAGATAAATCATCTTGGGCTTACTTCTTGTATGAGTGGGCAGGTATCCCTGGCACCTTATTGTGTGGTTGGATTTCAGATAAGTTATTCAAAGGCCGACGTGCACCTGCAGGTATCTTGTTCATGGTTCTAGTGACAGTCGCTGTGTTGGTATATTGGCTGAACCCTGCGGGTAACCCAACGGTTGATATGTTGGCACTGGTTGCGATTGGTTTCCTTATCTATGGTCCTGTAATGCTGATCGGTTTGTATGCACTGGAACTTGCACCTAAGAAAGCTGCAGGTACAGCGGCTGGTCTAACGGGTTTGTTTGGTTACTTAGGTGGCGCGGTTGCTGCGAACGCAATACTCGGCTTTATGGTTGACCATTACGGCTGGGATGGCGGCTTCATTATTTTGGTCGGCGCTTGTGTGGCTTCAATCATCTGTCTGCTTTACGCCTTCTTAGGTGAGCGTGCGCACCATAAACAAAAAGATCTCGAACGAGAGAGAGAAGCGCTAGCTCAGTAGTGTATTTACTGAATCACATCTATAAATAACAACAGAGGCAGGTATATCCTGCTTCTGTTTTATCAAGGGAAACAATAATGAAAACAACGTCACTGTCTCTGACCTTATTAGCACTAAGCTTATCTGCAAATGCGTTCGCCGACCCTTTAGTGATTGCGCATCGCGGCGCTTCAGGTTATTTACCTGAACACACTTTACCCGCTAAAGCGCTCGCTTATGCGATGAAACCCGACTACATCGAACAAGATGTCGTGATGACCAAAGACGACCAATTGGTGGTTTTGCATGATCATTATCTAGACCGAGTCACCGATGTCGCGGATCGCTTTCCAACACGTGCTCGTTCAGATGGCCGTTACTACGCGATTGATTTTACGCTCGCTGAGATCAAATCATTAAAGGTGACCGAAGGCTTTAAGTTAGATGAACAAGGCAACAGAGTGGCAGGGTACCCAACGCGCTTCCCAATGTGGCAGTCTGATTTCCGTGTCGCTACCTTTGCGGAAGAAATCGAGCTGATCCAAGGCCTAAATAAGACCTTAGGTTATGACGTGGGCATCTATCCTGAAATTAAAGCACCTTGGTTCCATCGTCACGAAGGCAAAGACATCTCCAAAGCGGTACTTGCGACCTTGCATCAATATGGTTACCTATCGAAAGACGACAAAGTGTATTTGCAGTGTTTTGACGCCAATGAACTTCAACGCATTAACGATGAGCTCATGCCAGTGATGGAAATGGATCTTAAGCTCGTTCAGTTGATGGCCTATACAGATTGGAATGAAACCATGACCTACCAAGGTGACAAAGCAACGCCGTACAGTTACGACTGGATGTTTGAAGCTGGTGGCATGGAAAAAGTGGCGTCTTATGCGGAAGGAATAGGCCCTTGGAAGCCAATGTTGGTGGACGATGCATCGACCAAAGATAACATCATTATTAAACCGTTAATGAAGTCAGCAAAAGACGCGGGCTTAGATGTTCACCCGTACACGTTCCGTGCTGACCCAGGAAGAATCCCAGCTTATGCTGATAACTTTGATGGCATGTTGGATGTCTTCTACAACCAAGTCAAAGTTGATGGTGTGTTTACCGACTTCCCAGACAAAGCGGTCGACTTCTTGAACCGTTAATACCCCGTCAGTTACGAGCTATTAGTAACGAGATACTAAGAGCCAAAAGCACCGACTAAAGGTGCTTTTGGTTCTTCTTTCACTTTTTGGACCTCCTTGTACTGGCCTCGAAATCCTACCTATATTCTTCTTTCTCAGCCCACATTTTGATATTCACTCGGTTTACAGCTATAACCTGACTTGATAGGTTACTCCCAATGCAGCCAGATGCTTAATCTATAAGTGTTTATCGGCTCAACCTGATATTGAATTTGGAAAGATCATGGAAGAAAGAAGCAAAGCTTATCTTGATAGCTACCTCAACACATTACCAGCAGACGTTGCTTCGCAATACACCTCTTTTAGTGCCGACTATTACTGTGCTGATGAATACAACGCCAACCTCTGCGCCCAGTTAATTCTCAAGGGTGAAAAACAAGCGTCTTGCAGCCTTGAATATTGGTACAGCCATGAAGGCGAGACGAGACCAGTAGTTGGTCACTTGCAAGTCGTCACTGACTGGGATGGCAAGCCAGTTTGCATTGTAGAGATCACTTCAGTCTCACAGTGCAAATATAACGAAGTGACGGCGGAGTTTGCTGCTGCCGAAGGCGAGGGTGACAAAACACTCGAATGGTGGAAAGAAGCTCACTGGAACTTCTTCTCTCGTGAATGTGAAGAGCTCAAGATCTCACCAAGTGAAGACATGTTACTTATGTTGGAGCGTTTCAAAGTGGTTTATCAATAAAGGGTATTTTGTGTTTAGAAGATCGTGCTCCATAAACAGTAACAAGGTTGTCCATAATGAGCCTAACCGTCCGAGAAGTTTTTATAGGCTCGCTTAAACATTAGATAATTCATCGTATGCAGGAGGCAAGATGACAAAGCTAATCGAATTAACAGAAATAGTCTTATTCGACTGGGGCAATACGCTGATGGTCGATTTGCCAGACGCACAAGGGAAGATGTGTGACTGGGAAACCGTACAAGAAGTGAGTGGTGCTCGTGCATTACTGGGGGAGTTGTCGAAAACTCATCTAGTTTATGTTGCTACCAATGCTGGTGATTCCAGTAAAGACGACATCATTCGAGCCTTTGAGCGTGTTGGCCTGTCTCAATATATCTTGGGTTACTTTTGTAAGGCGAGCATTGGCTTTTCTAAGTTCGAGTCGGGGTTCTATCCTGCCATTATTTCTAAGCTCGGTGTTTCACCACAAGAGATCACCATGGTAGGCGACACTCTAGAGAAAGACATTTACCCAGCACTTGAAGCGGGTTTGCAAGCGGTGTGGTTGAACACGGAAGGTGCTGAGCTTAAGTCACAGCATCCAGGTATCGTACAAGTTCAATCCCTAAGCGAACTGTTGGAGTAGCGCGATTAACTCTCTGATATTAAGTTCAGATAAAGCGCTTGTCCGTTTTGACGTAAACCTCTCATCTCTTTGCTGTTTAATCCTCTAAGCTAACTCTAGTTTCTACTATGAGGGCTAGGTTATGAGTATCGAACGTCATGGAATATCGGTTGGAATTGAACGTGTTAGCGGTGAAACCATCGTTGTGTTTAAAGCGAAAGGCAAGCTTACACACGATGACTATCAAGCAATGATGCCAATTCTAAATACCACGCTAGAAGAACTCGATTCATCTGAACTCAAGATGCTGGTCGACATCTCCACCTTAACGGGTTGGGAGTTACGTGCTGCTTGGGACGATTTTAAACTTGGATTAGAGCTCAATTCGAAGATAGACAAAATCGCGATATATGGTGATAAAAGCTGGCAAGAAATGGCATCAAAAGTCGGCAGTTGGTTTGTGTCGGGTGAGATTAAGTCATTCGAAGACCACGACTCTGCGCTTAAGTGGCTAGTCGATTGATTCTATCTACGGACAGCTAGAGAGCAATCCGTAAACAACGCTAATGACGGTTAACGAGCATTGTCTCGAACGCTGTCATTTTTCGTTTTGGCGATGATATTTCCTATTCGATTCAATAGAGTATATTCCTTCCAGCGTGTAACATACCCAGGCTTTGTTTGGTCGCGACTAATGGTGTGGCTAGATTCAGTAATAACGAAAACTAAAACAGAAATGAGGCCTAAGAACATGAATAAGGTAATTGATAAGCTGGCTTGGATATTCATCAAAGACGGCAAGTTGTTGATGGTGAGATCAAAAGGCAAAGAACTGTTCTACCTACCGGGTGGTAAGCGTGAAGCTGGCGAAAGTGACGAGCAAGCACTGGTTCGCGAAATAAAAGAAGAGATCTCAGTAGATTTAATGCCTGATTCCATCAAATACGTTGAGACCTTTACAGGCCAAGCTGATGGCAAAGCGGAAGGCGTATCAGTGCAATTGACTTGTTACCTTGCTGATTATACTGGTGAACTGTCTCCAGATGCCGAAATCGAAGAGCTTAAGTTTGTTGATGGCAACGACAGAGCGGTATGCTCATTGGCGGCACTGGTTGCGCTTGATTGGTTAGAAGCGAACCAGTATTTGTCTTAAGGTTTTAGCGGCTACTAGCTAATACTGAAGATTGATCTTCAAAAGATCATCGCTTACGAATAGCTTGAAGGGCGGCTGTCTTTCATCAACAGGTCGAGTTTCCTTTGAGCTTTCTTCGTGTCTTGTAAATCCACCACCTCAATCATTTCACAATCATCTCGTACCATCTCATTAATCAGGCTTGGATAGTGTCGGCAATCTTCTGGTCGGTCTAAGTAAATGCTGCATGTGTACTTGGCTTGAGCCTTGGTGTCTTTCGTCGGAACTAGCTCTAGAAAAGGGCAGCGAGTTAAACGTTCGCCTGATTCAGGGTCGAACCAGATCTCGCTTCCTCGAACATATTCAAAGATGTCTGGATTGAACAACTCCCACAAATCAATCTCTTCTTGCGTTGCGGCAAGGTCACCATCTCCGTATTTGATACAGCATTTCCCGCATTGATTACAATTTTTCATTAGTGACTTCATTGGTTGGTGAGCTTTTATCATTTTACCACTGATAGGCGTGGCACGTTGACTTTGTTGTTCATGGTTAAGCCGTTACGGGGCGAGAACATGGAATGACGGCGCTTAAAATCAATTTATCTATGCACCACCACTCCAATCAAAGCTGTAAACAGTGATACAATTTGCGCCTCTCACGTTATTCAAGCAAAGGCATCAAAATGAGAACCGTATACACCACCGAAGGCAACATTAACGCAAAGAAACAAAAAGAGGCTTACCCAAAGCTCGCTTTATGTGACAAGTGCGTTGGTGACTATGTGGTTATCGAGCAAGGTGAACGAACTTACAAGCCTTGTGCTAAATGTGGTGCCGACGATTAATGCGCCTTGATAAATACCTATGTAAAAGCACTGACCTAACCAAGCCTGAAGCGATTGAACGCATCCATAATGGCGAGGTGAACGTAAACAGTGAAACAGTCACCGATGAATCGACTCAGGTTCATGAAACCAACGCCATCTTGTTTAATGGCATGCCGCTTAAATTGCGTGAATTTCGATACCTCTTAATGCACAAGCCTGCGGGTACTATCTGTTCTAATGTCGATGAAGTTTATCCTTCACTGTTCAACTACATCGAGATAGACAAAGCATCAGAACTGCACATCGCAGGGCGCTTAGATGCCGACACCACAGGCTTAGTCTTGATTACCGATGATGGGCGATGGTCATTCAACATCACTCTGCCAACCAAGTCATGTAAGAAGGTATATCGCGTGACATTGTCACGAGATATCAAAGATGATGTCGCTGACAAGTTCAAAGCGGGCATTCAATTGCAGGGCGAACAAAAACTGACGCGTCCGGCAGAACTCGAAGTGATTACCAGTAAAGAAGTGCTGTTGACCATTACAGAAGGTAAGTTTCATCAAGTAAAACGAATGTTTGCTGCGGTAGGGAATCGAGTTGTTGGACTACACCGTGAGCAGATTGGTGATGTTCGTTTAGATGTTGAAGCAGGTCAGTGGCGTTATCTAACTAAAGCCGAAGTCGACTCATTTCAGCAAGGCTATGAATAAGAGCTCGGAATAAACGCCGTAACCACTTAAAGCGTTAAGCGTGTCAGGACCAGAATATCAGCACTATAAGGATGTAGGATGGAAAACCTCAAAGTCTCAGAAATTAAGTCTTTCGTGCCCGCGAAAGACTTCGATTTATCTAAGCGTTTTTACCAGTCAATCGGCTTCGAAGTGATGTCTGAATTTCACGATATCGCCTACCTACGACACGGCAGTTGTGCGTTCCTTCTGCAAAACTTTTATGAACCTGCGCACTGTCACAATTACATGATGCACTTGCTGGTTGAAGACGTAAAAAGTTGGTATCAACACATCCAAAACTCTAATGTAGTGTCGGAGTTTGAAGTTACCGTTTCCGATTGAGCTTGAATTTGTAACAGACTCGCGCGTATCTTCCCAATATCAAAACAATCCTTGGAGTATTTAGAAATGTTGTTTTCTAGTCTGTCTAAACCATAGGTTCATGGCTCCGAGTTATGTTCTGAACTGCTCAATTTCTTAACCGAGCATAAGAGTGATTTCGAAGAAAAGTTAATCCCTGATCTGTCATACATCGATGATATGGCACATGTGGTGAACGGCATTAAAATCAAAGACGTTCTACACATCAATGCGAATCAATATCGAGTTCAATATTCGTTTGATTGGGAGTTGTTTCTAGGTTGTTCAGATAGGAACGATACCGGTGTAGAGAATGGAAGTGTTCTATTCACGCTTGAGGACGATAACGTTCTTAATATCAACTTCCCAAACTACGGTTCTCGAGACACTAGCGATGAGCTCTAGTCGGTTTTTCGTGCGTGTTATACAGAAGGAACAACAATGATAACTATCGAAAGGCTTGAAGAATCCCATTTGGCGTTAGTTCAGGCCATCCAACTCGCCGACGAACAGGTCAAGTTCGCTGGCACAGCTGCAGAGTTTTTATTAGACGGCAGTGAAACGACGCACTTGCACGTGATTAAGTCTAATAACGAAGTTGTTGGTTTCTTTAAGCTGGATATCGCTTACGCAGATTCTTATGAGTTTTGCCCTAAAGGAAGCATTGGGCTAAGAGCTTTTGTGCTTGATAAAAACCAGCAAGGTAAAGGTTTAGGAACTGGCACGGTCAAAGCTTTGTTTCCGTATTTAAAAGCGAACTACTCAGCGTGTGAGTCGATTTACTTAACCGTGAATTGCAAAAATCCCGCAGCATTCAACTGTTATAAGAAAGGCGGCTTCGAAGATACCAATGAACAGTATTTAGGTGGCGCAGCAGGCCCGCAATTTATCATGCGCGGTCAAATCGCTTAGTAATATTAAACCGATTAATTATTGATGAGAAACACCTGCACAGCCGTATGCAGGTTGAGAATCTTAAAGAACACGAAAAGGAAATTTGATGAAGGTTCAATATCTTGAAGTGGTTACCCCAGATGTCGATATTGTTTATGCAACATACGCTCAGCTTTACAATGTGAAGTTCAGTGGTGCTGATGTGAACCTTGGTGGGGCGCGCACTGCAAAGCTATCTAATGGTGGGGTAATTGGCATTCGAGCACCGCTTCGTGAAACTGAAAACCCAACTGTTCGTCATTACACGCTGGTTGAGGATATTCAGTCTGCAGTAAATGCAGCCGAGAAACTAGGTGCCGAAGTCGTGGTGCCGCCAATGGAGTTACCACGTCACGGCATGTGTGCCATTGTTATTCAAGGTGGCGTCGAGCTCGGGTTCTGGCAATTATAAATGATGTATACCTTTTTGATTGTGACGGACGAGATACTACGATTTATGATGCGACACCTAGTGTCTTTGTCAGCTTCATGGCATCATTCGACGCAGCTAAAACCCCAACAAGGTATGTTATGAAACAGAATATTGTCCACATTGCACTCGTGGTAAAAGACTACGATGAAGCGCTTGATTTCTATGTAAACAAGCTTAAGTTTGATCTCATCGAAGACACGTATCTACCAGAAGAAGATAAACGCTGGGTTGTTGTTGCTCCACCAAATTCAACCGGTGTGAGCCTGTTACTTGCTAGAGCTTCCAAGCCTGAGCAACGCGATTTCATCGGTAACCAAGCTGGTGGACGCGTATTCCTATTCTTAAACACTGATGATTTCTGGCGTGATTACGAACGCATGACGTCTTTGGGCATAAACTTCGTCCGAGAGCCTAAAGAGCAAGGCTACGGTACCGTTGCTGTGTTTGAAGATCTTTACGGTAACTTGTGGGATCTGCTTCAGTTAAACCCTGAACACCTTATGGCTAACAGATAGATAAGCAAGCTTAGCCCACAACCCTAATTCTAGTCATACGGATTGGCAGGAGCGACATGGAAGTCACAAGGTATCACCCCAAGTATTTAACCGCTTTACAGGCGATCTATCTAGAATCAAGACAGAACACCTTTCATTGGGCTGATGCCGACGCTTTTAAGTTATCCGATTTCGAATTAGATACAGAAGGTGAAGAAATATGGGTCGCCGTTTCTGGCAATAAGGTTTTAGGTTTTGCCTCTGTTTGGGAACCTGAAAGCTTCATCCATCACCTCTATGTTTGCCCGCGAACGCTACGTTCTGGGGCTGGTTCTGCTTTACTCAATACTTGCAAACAACATTACTCTGATCTGACATTGAAGTGTTTGACTACCAATGAAAATGCGGTTGGCTTTTATCAGTCGCAAGGCTTTGTAATCTCGTCCACAGAGGGAGAGGGATTAGAGCGTTATCACTTAATGACTTACCAAGTTTAGTAATAATAAGCTTAGTAATAACAATCATGGCGATCACAATCTCTGCAATTACAACAAGGGTAATCAAGTCGGGAGCTAAACAGAGAATATGGAAATAAAACAGCTGTCAGCGATGGAGGTACTTCCGGTTAGGCATCAAGTGCTTTGGCCTGATAAACCGATGTCGTTTTGTATGGTGCCAGACGACGAACAAGCAACGCATTACGGCGTGTTTATTGGTGAGCAGTTGGTATGTGTCGCGTCTATCTATATTCAAGGCAATGAAGCGAGGCTGAGAAAGTTTGCCACGCTGCCTGATTTCCAAGGGCAGGGAATCGGTTCAAACGTGATTGAGCATGCGATCTCTAACCTCAAAGATTTAAACATCCAATATTTTTGGTGCGATGCACGTACAACGGCTTTAGGTTTTTATCAAAAGTTTGGGATGGCTGTAGAAGGCTCTGAATTTGAAAAGTCGGGTGTTGCGTATTACAAAATGTCGGTTCATTGGGAGTAACGCTTCTCTTTCGTTAGGTTAACCCTCCGCACCGCTAAATCATCAACTTAAGTTAAGGAAGCTCATCGTGGAAGAAATCAAAGGCATTCTGCAATTCATGGTCGAGATTGAACAATTAAAGGATGTTCATCGACAGACAAAACCGGTTGGATTGGATCGATATGAAAACTCGGCCGAGCACAGTTGGCATGTCTGTTTGAGCGCACTTATGTTGAAAGACTATGCCAATGAAGAAATCGATATTACCCGAGTGATGAAGATGTTACTGATACATGACCTTGGGGAAATCGATGCCGGAGATACCATCATTTATGCCAGTGAAACCGCAGAAAACAAGCTCAAAGAGAGAAACTGCGTTGAGCGCTTGCTGAAATCATTACCGAGCCATTCAAGAAGCGAGTATTTGGATTTATGGCTTGAGTTCGAAGCAGGTGAGTCACCAGAAGCCAGATTTGGTAAGGCGATCGATAGAGTGCCGCCTTTGCTTCATAACATCCATGGTGGTGGTCACAGCTGGAAGAAGCACAACGTATCTAAAGACAAAGTACTGACCTTCAATGGCGAGCGTATTTCTAAAGGCAGTCGTGCTCTATGGAAAGAACTAGAAGTACAACTTGAAGGCGCTGCAGACAAAGGGTTATTAAAGTAAAAGCTAATTTCATACCTTAGCGTAAGTATAGCTTTAGCGGCTCAATGAGGGAGATCTCGATGGTAACTGATTCAAGATGCATGGCACTTACCTTGTGTCTCATTTCTTTCTAATAAAACTCTAGTGGACAACAATAAGTTCGAGAACCGAGTGATAAGTTGTTAGTATGCATCAAATTTATAAATGTTAGTTGGCTTATATAAATGCTTGATAATAAGTATATTAAACACCCTTATCACTGTGAGCAGTGCGACGCACTTACCCCGCACCTTGCTGTTAGCGCTTCCGATGCTGAATCTAAAGCGGACGCTGAATCTGAAAAGAAACAATGGAAGTTAGGCGTGTTGATGGAATACCTGATGACGTTATTGTTTAAAGGTGACCATAATGTTCCCGGCTTTTACGTCGACAGTGATTACGAATACCAGTGTGAGAAATGTGGGACTAAGTCGTGGCATTAATTGGGTATGAAAATTTGATGTAAATATCCTGACAACAATAAATATGTGTCAGAAATCGCAAGGGACTGTATGGAAATCATATCCGAAATTGAAGTGTCTAAAGAGCAACATCAAGCCATTACCGCTCTGAGAAATAGCTCTTTCCCCGATCATCCGGTAGAGCGTTCTTATTATAAACAACTCCCTCATATGCGAGCTCTGCAATACCGTGAAGAACGACTCGTCGGCTACCTTGGTCTTGATTACCGTATGGTCAGTGTTGGTGACAGTGCTTACAAAGTATTAGGTGTTATTGATTTTTGTGTTGCTGAGAATGTCCGAGGGCAAGGTGTTGGTAAATCTATGCTGTGTGAATTGGATGAGTATGCAAAGAATAGGGATGTCGATTTCATTATTTTGATATCAGATCTTCATGATTTCTATTCCTCACAAGGGTATATCCAAATTACTAGTACTAACTCTTGGTTAAGACTTCATGAGCACCTTAGTTATGGCGTCGCTGTTGAAGAAATTGATGACCTATATGTAAAGCCATTGAACGGAAAACAATGGCCTTTAGGGGATATTGATTGGCTTGGCTATATGTATTAGCTCTCTTGTTTTAAGTTACTCCATGAGTTAACGATGTGAATAAACCCTAGGTAAACTGATGATAATAAGACGCATTAGAAAAGTGATCCTCTCTGCAAACTGAGAATGGAATCGCGTCTATACTGACATGGGTTACGTCGCTGAATTTGGAAGTGGCGCTATGAATGTAAGTTTGATTAGGTTAAATCTCAGAGGTGACGATGAAAAAATTACTACCACTATGCGCCATTTTACTCTCGGCATCATTTTCAGCTGCGGCTTCTGATGGTTTGATTAAATACCAAAGTAATTATTCAGTGAAAGAGACCGCTGACCGCTTTGAAGAAATCGCCAAGAGCAAAGGTTTGACCTTGTTTGCGAGAATCGACCATCAGAAAAACGCGAGTAAGGTCGATCTTGAATTGAGACCAACGGAAGTCATCATCTTTGGTAACCCGAAAGTAGGGACACCATTAATGCAATGTGCTCAAGAAGTCGCGATAGATTTACCGCAGAAGGTGTTAGTCACTGAGGATTCTAATAAGAAAGTATGGTTGTCTTACAACGATCCTAATTACTTGGTAGAGCGTCACGCGATCAATGGCTGTGACGAGGTCGTTAAGAAAGTATCGGGTGTACTAAGCAAGCTATCAGAAGCGACAGTGGCGAAAAAGAAAGCAAAATAACCAAGATCAATAAGCACTCATTAAGACTATTAATGGGTGCGATATGACGATGATATCGCCCATTAGTCATTGTGTTGACAACTAAGCAACAGTATATAAAAGTAGTTTTATGAAACTGAATTTAGCGCAATCTAACCAACGAATTATCATCATTCCATAGGAATGGTGGGATTGTTGATGCGCTTTGTTTATCGAACCCACCCGTAAGGTGGGTTTTTTGTCGCTGTCTTATGGGTTTTATCTGAATAGAGGAAGTCATATGAAAAAGATCGCGGTTTTTGGCAAGCCTGGGAGTGGAAAATCCACAATCAGCAAGGCGTTAGCACTAGCTACAGGGATAGAGCTTCACCAGTTAGACTCTATTGTTTACAAGGCCAACGGAGAGTTTGTTGAACGTGAAGTATTCGAGCAGGCTCATGAGAGCATACTTAAGTCAGAAAGCTGGATCATCGATGGTTTTGGCCCTCTAGGCTCGTTCAACACACGTTTAGATGCAGCTGATACCTTGGTTTATATCGACCTTCCTTATTCAATTAGCTACTGGTTTGTAACCAAGCGAATGCTCAAAGGTCTATTCGTTAAACCTGAAGGCTGGCCTGATGGAAGTTCAGTTATAAAAGGCACGATACAAAGTTATAAGACACTAAAACTGTGTCCTAAATTTTGGAATGACGACTTTAAAGCGCAGTTAGAATTGCGCGCTAAAGAGAAAGAGGTTTACATCATCAGAAGCGTGACTGAATTGAATAACTTTGTTCATCAACACGTCACTTAACAGTCGAGAGCTTACCTTTCTTTGAAACGTTTTAATTTGCTCATAACTTCATGAAAATATATAGATTTAACTCAACATGTGGCATATTTGCCATGTGTTGGATTTGTGCTTTGAATTAAGGCTATAGATATTATGTATGGAAGTGAGAAGACGAGAGCGTTCTGCTGTAACTGTAAGGAACTTACACTGCATAGGTACACGATGTTCAGTAGCCAAGTGCAAAAGGCACCACAAGCTGAAGATAAAGAACCGAGCTTACTCCAACGAATTTTATCGGAGTTTCTATCTTTTGGTGTTACAGGTTCGGGCGCGACAGGTGATTACAAATGTACCCAATGTGGAACATATCTGAATACACCAGACAACCTCGACTGAGTTTGTGAGTTTGGCTTAGGCAAATAAAAACGGGAAGACCTCAATGATCTTCCCGTTAGGTATTACTTAACTCATCGTGCTATTGGCAGTTTGAGTGAGAAGCCTTATGCACAACACTTCTTGTATTTTTTACCGCTGCCGCAAGAACACGGATCGTTACGGTTAGGGGTCTTTTCAAACGTCATCGTTTTTGGCTTGTTCAGTAGAGTATCAAGCTCGATGGTGTTCTCTTCTTTGTCTGCGTCGACTGTAACAGTAACGAAGATAGTATTTTCAGCGGCTAGTGCTTCAACTTCTGCTTTGCGCGCTTCAGTTTGAACCATTACTGCGATTGGAGATTCTTCAGTACCCGCTTTCACATCGCGGTTTACGTTGTAGCCAGCAAGAACGTGGTTCTGTCTTGTTTCGATACGGCCTTTGAAAAATAGTTTCGACATTGGGTACTCATTAAAAATGTTGAATGGCGCTATTTTTAACGGCGATAGCGCAATGGAGCGGGGATTATACGCATATATTGCAATTGATAAAGCAGTGATGTGAGCAAAGATTGTTGGTTTTTGTTTGCCAGCAATTATTTGTTTTATAGCTTTGTTCTAATTAGACTAATTTTGAAACTCAAGACAATAAGATTTCCCTTAACAGGCCTTCAAGTGATAAATTGAAATCGTCAATTTAAACAACGAGATACCCCATGAAGTTAAATGCCATCCTGTGGGATTACGATGGAACCTTAGTCAATTCAGTTCCAAAGAATATCGCAATTACCAAAGATATTATCTCTGTGGTCGCGCCACACTTATCAGGTGAGAACTTACCTAAATATCTGCTGAGCGAAACGCTTTATCACGAAGCCAACCACGGTGCTAAAAACTGGCAAGCTTTATATGTCGATTATTACGGCCTATCGCATGACGAAATGTTGATCTCCGGTGGAATGTGGGCAGAGCATCAAGAGAAAAATCAAACTGCTGTCGCCTTGTTTGACGGGATGAACACTGTGGTAAGTCAGTTTGCTCATCTTCCTCATGGGATCTGTTCTCAAAACTCTCAATTGAATATTCGTGGTGTGCTCGACAGTTATGGCATTGGCGATTTGTTTAAATCGGTAGTGGGCTATGACGATGTCTCGAACGGCCACCAAAAGCCACACCCGTTTGGTGGCGTGAAATGTGTTGAGAACATATTTGGCGCCGATCAGTCTAACGAGCTTTGTTTGATGTACATCGGTGACCATGAAGCGGATACACAGTTTGCTCGCAATATTGAAGCAGCATTGGGTAAGAACGCAAAAGTGATTGCGGTGGCTGCCGGTTATAGCCGATCTGAGCCTGAAAACTGGCAAACCAAGCCCGATTATATTGCCAACCATGTCGATGATCTTTTAACGATCATCGGTAAGTATACGTAGAGGTATATAGTTTAAGTACGCTTAAAGCGATCTCTTCACGTACCTAAATAGCTATGTAAAAAATTCGTTATAACTGAACGATTTTAAGGAAGAATAATGACACCGAAAGAAGTGGTATTAGGTTTTTGGGATGCAATGCGCAGTAATGATTTTGCCAAGGCAAGCGAATGGCTAGCCGCAGATTTTGAAGGCTATTGGCCGCAGTCGTCTGAATTGACGGTAGGCCGCCACAACTTCACTGCAATCAACTCTGAATACCCAGCCAATGGTGTTTGGGAATTCACCCTCAATTCGATTGTTTGTGAGGGTGACACGGTAGTCACGGATGTGTCAGTAACTGATAGTGTATTAAACGATCGTGTGATTACCTTTCACACAGTGGTTGATGGCTTAATTCAAAAGCAAACTGAGTTTTGGCCAGACCCATTCGAAGCGCCGGCGTGGCGATCGCAGTGGGTTCAAGTTGTATCGAGCAATTAGTTTGTATCGATACGATCAGTTTGTAACGAAAAATCAGGTTATATCGAACGATCAGGTTTCATCGAAAAATCAGGTTATAACAAACAAGTGGCATTAGGAGGTTTCATTGAGCAAGGTAGTGATTGTAACGGGCGGAAGCCGAGGTATTGGCGCAGCGACCTCTAAATTATTGGCCAGTAAAGGCTATGTCGTATGCGTTAACTTTATACACAATGAGTCGCGAGCTGAAGATTTAGTGAACGAGATTCGCGAACAAGGCGGAACCGCGATAAGCGTGCGTGCGGATGTGTCTGTTGAATCGGACGTGAAATCTTTATTTGAGATTGCTCGTAACAAGCTAGGCCCAGTGACTCATTTGGTCAATAATGCCGGGATCTTGTTTACCCAGTCACCATTAGTTGACATCGAATTGGATCGCTTTGAAAAGGTGATGAAGTCCAACGTATCAAGCTGCTTTCTGTGTAGTAAAGCCTTTATCAAACAAGCTGATGGTGCGGGTTCGATTGTGAATGTATCGTCTGCCGCTTCTCGCACAGGTGCACCGTTTGAATATGTGGATTACGCAGCATCGAAAGGTGCGATGGATTCGCTGACCAAAGGCTTATCGCTTGAATTGGCTTCACGCAATATCCGAGTGAATGGTGTAAGGCCAGGTTGTATCTACACTGAAATGCACGCAAACGGCGGAGAGCCTGATCGCGTAGACAGACTAGCTTCGCAGTTACCATTACAACGAGGTGGCACGCCAGAAGAGGTCGCTAACTCTATCGCGTGGTTACTGTCAGACGAAGCTTCTTATGTAACCGGCTCATTTATTGATATTGCGGGCGGTCGATAGGGCACGTTGGCCTTTACACTCAGATAAACCAGTTAAAACCATAAACACGCAACAAAAGTACCTAACTAAAAGAACGAAACTAAGAGTACAAACATGAAAAATTATTTTGAAAGTCCGTTTGTCGGAAAGTCACTCAAAGAACAAGTGACCAACCCAAACATCATCGTGGGCGAGCACAGCTATTACTCGGGTTACTACCATAACCACAGCTTTGATGACTGTGCGCGTTACCTATTACCGGATAGAACCGACATCGATAAGCTGATCATTGGCAGCTACTGCTCGATTGGTTCTGGCGCCGTGTTTATGATGGCGGGCAACCAAGGCCACCAAAACCAGTGGGTGAGTACCTTCCCGTTTTTCTATCAAGACGATGAGAAGTTTGAAGGTGCGATAGACGGCTTTGAACGCTCTGGTGATACCGTGATTGGTAACGATGTGTGGATTGGTACAGAAGCCATGATCATGAGTGGTGTTAAGGTTGGTGACGGAGCCATCATCGCAAGTCGAGCGGTTGTGACTAAAGATGTCGCGCCATACTCGATTGTCGGTTCAAACCCAGCACGCCATATCCGTTATCGTTTCAATGAGACTGAAATCGCTCAGTTGCTAGAAATGAAATGGTGGGAATGGAGCGAAGAACAAATCAAAGGCGCAATGTCGCTAATGTGTTCTTCAGACATTGGTGGTTTGTACCATTATTGGAAAGGATTCTTGAAGCCTTAAATTGTCGTTCACAGATGAAATGTGAATGGTGAGAACGAGATTAAATTTAACAAATTACTCAATAATCTGATTATGGCAATGCGATTGTGATACGAGTAACTTATTGATTGTAAAGATATTGAATAGTATGGCATGTCGCATTAGCGTGGTGGATGAATTGGAAGGGTATTATGATTAGTTGCAACGATTACGATTATATTGAGATTGTGTGTATGCACCGATACCCAATCAAATTAACGCTGAAGTCTGGCGAGCAGATTGAATGTGTCGGATTAGATACTCAACGCAATGATAGCCGTGAAGAGTGCATTAAGGTCAGTATTCAAGGTGTAGAACAACTTGTCGTACTCACTGATCTTTCCACACTAGAAGTCTGTGTCGACAATCCTCATTTTCAGCAGATTTCATTCAAAACGTCATAGGCTTTCAAATGAATAACACCATAGAACAATGCTATTGCACCGCGTGCAGAGAAGACACACAACATGTTGTTGTGTTGGTCAGAAAGACGAGTGCGTTTGCAGACAAACCTAACCAAAAGCGAAGCGAGTTTTGGGCAGGCATGATAAAAGGTTGGTTCCTTGGCCCGTTTATCGCGTCAATGGATGAGTTTTCTCGTCACCTTGTCTGTGAAAAGTGTGGCCATAAAGAGATACAAGATTAGTCGCGTTATTTTACAAAACATTGGATTCAATACAGTTAGATCGTCAATTGGCTTAGGAATAAAATGAATGAAAGTAGAAACGATTGAAGCCGCAAAGGCGTATGGTTTTTCAGTAAGAACCACTAATACCGATGAGATTGACCCAGCCAAAGCCAAGATAGGCCAATTGTGGCAGGGCTTTTTTGACCAAGCGTTTCCAAAATTAACGCCGGATTCAAAAGTGTATGGTGTGTACACCAATTACGAGTCTGACTTTACGGGTGAATTTGATGTTATCGCTTGTACTAACGCACTCACCGATAACAATTTAGATGCGCTTGTCGAAACCGAAATACAAGCAGGCAAATACTTAACGTTTTCTGCTGAAGGTGAACTCCCTCAAGCAGTGATCGACCTATGGGGTGAAGTATGGGCGTATTTCAACGCAGCGGATTGCCCACATGTTCGAACTTACACGACAGATTTTGAATTCTACAAAGGCGAAGCTGAAGTCGAGATTTCGATAGCGATTCAGTGATCAGGTTAAAATGAACAAAAGGCTTAGCTTAGACTGTGTTTGCCAGTTAAGAGACAGTAGTTACCGGTAAAGAGACAACGGAATCCCAGTTAAGCCTTTGAATATCTGTTCTTTACAAAGAAGATACAGTGTCACGTAACTACTTTAATACCTAGGAATTATCTATTCCAGAATTCCCCTAGATCACCCTAGATACCCTTAAGTCACCCAAAATTCTCTTAAGTTATCCAAAAAGACAATCTTGCTTGGTTTCATTCCACAAAGGGTATTGCTTCATGACTTGGGTGTAGAGCTTACTTTCAAGGTGCGCTCTTAACCAACGTCCTGCGTTTTGATATTCCGATTTCACAAACCACTTCTTTTCGACTCGCACAAACTGACTGACGAAAGGCATCACCGCAAAATCGGCCAAGCTTGGGCTTTCTCCAAAAAAGTAGGGCTGATCGGTAAGTCGCACTTCTAACTGCTTAATGAAGGTTTCGCAGGCTTGTCGGCGTTGTTCAACATCGATGTTTCGGTAACGAACCGATGCACGATACCTTTCTAAGTGACCAATAAATTCTTCATCGTTGGTTTTAATGAGCTGCTGAACTTGTTCGCTAAGCGTTGGATTGCTTGAACGCAGAAGATCTTGAGGATCGTTTTGTTGAAGTGACCAGTTCATCACATCCAAGCTCTGTTCAATGACTTGTCCATTGGGTAACACCAATACAGGCACTGTTCCTTTTGGCGAACTGGCCAATAGTTCGCTAGGCTTGTCTTTGGTAACGATTTCTCGAAGTAACACTTTTTGCTGTGATAGTGCGATGCCCATTCGTCCGCGCATTGCATAAGGGCAACGGCGTAAGGAATAAAGGATAGGTAGATCGGATTCGTTCGGCATTATTGAGGTCATTTAGTTTGAAAAGTGTTGTACGGTGGTAAAGAGATCGTGATGTGGGTAGAATACGCGGCTTAAAAATTATAAGTAAGTGAGCGACTTCAAAAATGAGCAGAAAAATTGAGTTATTAGCCCCAGGTGGCGATGTAGAAGCGATAAAAGCCGCCATCGTAGCGGGTGCTAATGCAGTTTATTGTGGTTTAGACACATTCAACGCTCGTAACAGAGCCTCTAACCTGTCGTTAGACGAATTGAATGGTGTGATTCGCCTTGCTCATGAATACGGCTGTGAAGTGTTCCTGACTCTTAACGTTGTGCTACTGGAGCACGAGACTAAGAGCATCACCAAACTGCTGAACCAGCTTGTGAACACCAAAGTGGACGGCATCATTGTTCAAGACTTGGGTTTATTCAACCTGGTTAAGAAGCATTTCCCATCGTTAGACGTTCACGCGTCGACTCAGTTAACTACGCACAACGAAGGTCAGATTAAGTTCTTGTCTAAGATTGGCGCGACGCGCGTTAACTTGTCTCGTGAGTTGAACCTGCCTGAAATCAAGATGCTGACGGAAGTGGCACACGATCACGACGTATTAACCGAAGTGTTCGTACACGGCGCTCTGTGTATCGCATTCTCTGGTCAATGTTACTCAAGCTCAGTAAGTGTGGGTAACTCAGGTAACCGTGGTCGTTGTAGCCAAGCGTGTCGTGATGAGTACGAAATCACCAACGCGGGCAACAAGTTCCCACTTAACCTGAAAGATAACTCAGCTTACTACGACCTACCTGAATTGGTTGATGCGAAAGTCGACTCATTGAAAGTAGAAGGCCGTATTAAAGGCGCACACTACGTTTACACTGTGGTAGACACATGGCGTAAACAGATTGATAGCTTTGTAGAAAGTGGTTTGTTGATCGAAGACGATTCGAACCTGCACAAAGTATTCAACCGTGATTTCACCAACTCTTTCCTAAAGGGCAACCTAACGAAAGACATGTTCATCGATAACCCGCGCGACAACAGCATGAACTACGCTGTTGAAAAAGCGACGGAGCAGAACAACGAAATCTCAGTTGTACAGATTCAAGAAGTGACCAACGAACTTCACCAAGCGAAAGACGTTCTTGGTAACGAAATGCGTGACAAGATCGAGTTCCTTGATATTCGCAAGACACCAGTAGCACTGTCGTTCAGCGCAAAAGTGGGTCAACCATTTACGGTGACTGTGAACACGCCAAAAGAGAACTTTACTCTTCAATCTAAATCGCTATTGAAAGCGGTTGAAGAGAAGGCGATTACTCAAGAGCTACTTGAGAAGCGCTTCAAAAACGTGAAGAGTGCAGTTCACACGCTAGAAAGCCACGACTTCAGTGAAGTGGATGCAGGCTTGTTGATTCCTCTAAAAGAAGTTTCAGACCTAAAAGACGAGATCGACTTCATTCTGAACGGCTCTGTGGAAGTGATTAAGCACGTTGAAGTGCCAGCACTGCCTCAGCACCCTAAAGTGAACGAGAAGCCGACTATGTCGATGCTTATCGCCGATGTAGAAGACTTACACCTGTGTGACGTGACTGACGCGGATGTTTACTTCAAACTTCCAGAAAGCTTCAAGAAGCGTTGTAACAAGTACATCGACATCTTGGCAGCAAACCCACGTTTGATTCCTTGGTTCCCAGCGGTATTGATCGGTAAAGATTACGACGAAGCGGTTCGTATTCTTGAAGAGATCAAGCCAGCTCGCATCGTAACCAACAACACGGGTATTGCTTACAAAGCTTACGAGATGGGTATTGAGTGGGTTGCAGGCCCGTTCATGAACACGACCAACTCTCACGCACTGGTTACTCTGAAAGAAGAGCTGAACTGTGCAGGCGCATTCATTTCGAACGAGATCAACAAAGGTCAGATTCGTCATATTCGTCGCCCAGAGAACTTCAAACTGTTCTACAGCATTTACCACCCAATCTTGATGATGACCAGCCGTCAGTGTTTCTTCCAAAGAACCGTGGGTTGTAACAAGCCAAGCATCGAAGCAGGTTGTATGTTGAAGTGTGAGAAAGCGACCACGATTACCAACGTGAAAGGCATCTCTTTTGCGGTTGATAAACAGAAGGGTGGCTACCCAAGCATTTACAACCACGAGCAGTTCTTGAACCACGACGCAGTAACTGACTTCTCTGGTCTGTTCGACGAGTTCTTCATTGACCTAACCAACATCGGTGCAGGTTCTAAAGAAGTGAAAGACAAAGTTGAGCTTATCAAGCATTTCGAAGCGCTACTGAACGGCGTTGAAGGTTCACAACAGAACCTAGAGCAGATGGTTGAAGTTCGAACTAATGCTCAGTACGTTCAAGGTTTATAGGGTGCAAGGTCTATAGCGTACAAGGTTTATAGGGTTCAATGTCTATGGGCTGTAAGGCTTATAGCTTCTAACGCAAGAGCGTTCAAGGTTTATAACGCTCAACCGCTTATAAGCACTCTGAACCAATAAACAAAAGGCCACTCAATCGAGTTAATGCCGTTCGGATAAGCATTATTGCTTGAACCTGAACGGATATTTGGCTGGGACAAAGAGGACTGAACGTGGAAACGTTCGGTCCTTTCTTTTATCTGGAAGAATGAAGTGACTTAAACTGTCTCTCATCCTTTTCAGTTTTACAGGTAGAGTTCCGTCTGGACTTAAAGCTAACCAACGTAATTGCGCATCAATAAGGTTAATTGCGGCGGTAAAACTGACCCTAGTCGCTCGAACCCCGGCTTCTGAAGCTATCTTAACCATCTCTAATCGCACTAAGTTATAGGCAAGTAATACGCCCCAAAGCTCTTGCTTCACACCGGCAGAAAAACGACTTCGTAAAGTGACGTGACTTTGCAGTTGAGTCTGTTTAATTTCACCATAACCTTCTTCTATCTCCCAGCGTTGCCAATAAATACGCAGCAGGCTTTCTAGCGAGTATCTACTAGGGTCTGTAAGTGAAGTAATAAAACCTTTTATCTCGCCTTTTGGCTCTTGATATAGGACTAATCTAGCTTCCCAACGTGCGGGTAAATTCGGATTCTGCCGTTGAGCTTGAGGAGAGATGGGCATTGAGATGAGCATGTCGTTCTCCGCATATTTCTCCAACACTTCATAGCGTAGCTTACGTTTTGCAGGCATTAACCAGTGAGCATTTTCCGCACTCTCTTGCCACGACAACAAGAGGTCTGCCGAGAAATAACAACGATCAAATAAGGTCAATGAATGTGCGGGGATATCATTGAATAGACGCTTAGCTAAGGTCGTTTCACCGACATGACAGCCATCAAAAGCCGCCCCCATAATCATTCGAGTTTCTGTTGACATCAAAGCGACTAAACGAAGTTGAGGGTAAGGTTTCAATTTTTTAGAGATGAACCCAAATTCTTCAGCGTTCTCTGGGGAATCTTGGCACCTAAATGTTGTTCCATCCACAGCAAGAACATTAAGCTCTAAGTCTTTATCTTGTTGAAGGATATCTCCGTTCCAAGCCTTTACCGTTGTGTGAAACAGAGCCGCTAATGGACTCTCATCTAGACGTCGGCGTGAATCAGTTAGGACACTAGGTGCAACACGAGACCAGCTATCTTCAGGTTTAGGCTGAAGCGCAATGTCTAATGAACTGCATACCTCTTTGATAGACATGTTGCGTTGCAGCCCCATCCAAATAACTAACCAGACAGCTTGCTGAGCGGGAAGCCGACGTCGTCTTATGCTCGCTTTATTGGTTTCAAGAAGAGCTTGTTCTATCCACTCAATCTGAATGGCGTCGACGACAGATTCATAATTGTCGGCATCTTCAATGGTCTCGTGTGCCATTGCTAATTCTTGTTCAAGCATAAAAAATCCCCATCAACGTTGTTGATGGGGATTATCTGCTAACTGCAAGATCGTTCAAGTCTTCTTAAACGATCGGCATTAACTCAATCGAGTGGCCTTTTTAATGTCTGAAACTTTCTGAATCTTTCTCAACCAACGAATACGTTATTCTGTCACGGCTTCTTGTTTGAAGCATGGGCTTTTCAACGTGTTCATCTTTTCGATTTCATTGGTTAAGCGCAGCGAGAGCAGGGCTTTCTGGTTCGAAGCAAAATCAAACATCACGATAGTCGCAGTGCCAACGGTCGTCAGTTTCTGTTGAGCCTTACTGACAATCGCGTATTCCATGGTGAATCGGTCATCTTGAATATCGGTAACACGTGAGCCGACCATCAAGGTATCTGGATACGTGACTGGGCGGAAATACTTACAGTAAGTGTCACCAAGAACAGGACCAACTTTGGTAATCGCCATCTCTTCCATCAGCTCGACGTGCTTGAAAAAATCTAAGCGAGCGGTTTCGAAATAGCGAAAATATACAGCGTTGTTAACGTGATTGAGTGCGTCCATTTCTCCCCAAGCGACAGGGATTTCTGTTACTACCGGGTAGCCAGATAATAGTGCTTCCATGCGAACTCTCTTATTGTTATGTAGCGATAAGTTGTTATTGGAATAAAAACCCTACCGCTAAATTAACAAAACTGCAACACGCGTGATTTAAGTTTTTGAAGCTTGAAACCACACAATGTCAGTGACTTAGTTGCACATCCACTCAATAGTTAGGCACTAAGGTGTTTGAATTGCAGCTCAACCAAGCGTTGGTACAATTCGCAGCTATTGATGAGAGACTGGTGGTCGCCGATGTCTACTAGTTGTCCTTTATCGAGCACCGCAATTTGGTCGGCGTGTTTAATTGTTGATAATCGATGGGCGATAATGATCGTCGTTCTGCCACGCATTAACTCTTCTAACGCTTGTTGTACGTGATGCTCACTTTCACTGTCTAGTGCGCTGGTTGCTTCATCCAACAATAGAATATTTGGATCTTTCAAGATGGCACGTGCGATAGCAATGCGTTGTCTCTGCCCACCAGAAAGCCTTACACCACGTTCACCAAGAAAGCTGTTGTAGCCATCAGGTAGGTTTTGAATGAACTCGTGTGCGTGCGCTTTCTTCGCCGCTTCGATCACTTGCTCGTCTGTTGCCTGCGGGTTGCCGTAGCGAATGTTATGGAACACATCGTTACTGAACAGAGCAGGTTGTTGCGGTACCAATGCCATCTGCTTTCTTAGCTCGTTAGGATCAAACTGATTCAGTTCAACACCGCCTAAGGTGACCTTACCCACTTGTGGGTCGTAGAAACGTTGCAGCAGTTCGAACAGGGTAGTTTTACCTGCGCCAGACGGGCCAACCAGTGCCAACACTTTGCCTTCATGGGCAGTAAGCGTGAGGTTGCTTGTTGCGGGTTGGTCCGGTCTTGATGGATAACAGAAGGTCACATCATCAAATGCAACTTCTGGCGTTACGTTAGCAAGCGAAGTTGGATTCGCAACTGGCGCAACAATATGGCTTTCAACTTGTAGGATCTCGATTAATCGCTCGGTCGCACCTGCCGCGCGTTGCAGTTCACCCATCACTTCAGAAATCGTACCTAACGATGAAGCAACCATAATTGCGTAGAACACAAACGCCGCTAAGTCACCAGCCGACATAGTGCCGTTGATAACATCACTGCCGCCAACCCAAAGCATGCCTGCAATAGCACTAAATACAATCACGATAACGCCAGAAATAAGAATCGCGCGCTGTTTTACACGCTGGCGACCAATCTCATACGCCTTTTCCACTTCTACCGCGAATGATGCTTTCTCTTGCTCTTCTCGGCTGTAGCTTTGCACCGTTTTAATGTGCTCAATTGCCTCACCTGCGTAAGAACCCACATCAGACATGGAATCTTGGCTTTGGCGAGATAGGGCTCTTACACGGCGCCCATAAACAAGGATCGGAATCAAGATAAATGGCACCGAGGCCAATACAATCAACGTCAGCTTAATATTGGTCGCAAACAGCATGATGATTGCACCAATACACATCAACGCGCTACGCATCGCCATCGAGAACGACGAACCAATGATGCTTTGAAGCAGAGTGGTATCCGTAGTAATGCGCGACATGATGTCGCCACTGCCATTGGTCTCGAAGTAACTTGGATGCAGCGTCACGACATGATTGAAAACCGACAGGCGTATATCCGCACTTACTCGCTCACCAACAGAAGAGACCAAATAGAAGCGGAAGAAGGTGCCAATCGAGATCAGCACGACCACCACCATGATGAATTGAATCGCGCTGCCTAAGTCTGACAACGATTGTTGGCTGAAGCCTTGGTCGATAAGAAGACGAATACCGTGTCCGACTGAAAGGGTTAAGCTCGCTGTGAAGATCAACGCGATCAACGCAGCAATAACACGA
The DNA here is from genome assembly GCF_001691235.1 of Vibrio sp. ZF57. Classification (NCBI taxonomy): domain Bacteria; kingdom Pseudomonadati; phylum Pseudomonadota; class Gammaproteobacteria; order Vibrionales; family Vibrionaceae; genus Vibrio; species Vibrio sp. ZF57. Next base: position 83,995 of record NZ_MAKD01000008.1, read on the forward strand.
CCTTTATAAGGCTGAATGAATTTACTCAGCTCAAACAAAATACTGAGGCTTTTTTTCTCAGGTTTGGGTTCTGGCGCTTGTTGAGTCGATCGCTGAGTCTGTCGCTGGTTCGAGTCGAGCGTAGAAGAGACATCGTTTTGCATATGACTGCCTTAATGTGTTGTCGCTTTAAAAATAGATGGCTTGTTGCTTATGGCTAATTGCTTTATGACTTATTGCCTGTACTGAGCGTTGTTCGCTGGGCAGTAATTGTTGTTGAGAATCGAACCCATTAAAGCATTTATTGCGCTGTGACGCTCCCTAGGAAACTCAATTTCCAATATTTCATCATAACCAACTGCATAGCTCAAAACGACATTAAAGGAAAACTAAGCATTCTGATCCAGTCAGTTCGATAGGAAAGTAGGGGTTTTAACCCTAATTTTTATGCAAGTAAATTAGCGTTAATAGGGGAGTGCGTTCATAAACTAGTAATCGAGTTATGATTTATAAATTGATAGAAAAACGTTTGCTTTTTATCTCGATACTAACCTTATCAATGGCTTGCAGTTTTTGGTTGTAAGACCAGTTATAGCGACTGTTTTTTGTGGAATATTTGTTACAAAAATTCAACAAAGTAGTTTTTTATACATTTTTCTTGCATAAAACCTCGGATTGAATAGAATAACCAACAAATGACAATTAATGCAGTATTGTGGCATGAGTATTCAAGTAAAGAGCATCAACAAATCATACGGTGATACCCAAGTTCTTCACGACATCAGTTTCGACTGTGAGAGTGGCGAAACCTTGGTATTGCTTGGCCCAAGCGGCGCGGGCAAGAGTTCATTACTGCGTGTATTGAACCTGCTTGAAATCGCGGACAACGGCGAATTAGACATTGCGAATGAGCAATTCGATTTTTCAAGCCAAATCCAAGAGAAGCAGGGGCTTAAACTTCGTCGTAAAGTCGGCATGGTGTTCCAGCAATACAACTTATGGCCACACATGACGGTGATGGAAAACTTGATTGAAGCACCAACCAAAGTGGCGGGTTTGGATAAGCAAGAAGCGATTAAGCAAGCGCAAGAAGTCCTAAAGACACTTCAACTTGCCGACAAAGCAGACGCTTGGCCACTTCAACTGTCTGGCGGTCAACAACAGCGTGTTGCGATTGCACGTGCGCTGATGATGAAACCGGATGTGTTGTTGTTTGATGAACCAACAGCGGCGCTTGATCCTGAGATCACCAACCAAGTCGTGAGCATTATTAAAGAATTGAGCGGAACGGGCATTACCCAAGTGGTCGTGACGCATGAAGTCGATTTCGCGAAGAAGATTGCTAGCCACGTTCTGTACCTAGAGAAAGGGTACATCGTTGAACACGGCACCAGCGATTCATTCGTTAATCCGCAGACACCTGAGTTTGCCGAGTATCTGACTCATTAAGTAAGTCACTTATTAAAAGAAAGTTGACTCACTAGATCTAGCTAAACACAACATCAATTAAAACAATCAAATTATAAGAATGGCCACAGGCCGCTATTACACAGTATTCGGAGTAACAAAATGAAAAAGATTCTACTAGCTTCACTTATCGGCCTTGCTTCTTTCAACGCAGCAGCTCAAGAAGAAATCAAATTCGCAATGGAAGCAACCTACGCACCATTCGAATACATGGATGAGAACAACCAAATCCAAGGTTTTGACGTAGACTTAGCAAACGCACTTTGTGAAGAGCTGAAAGCAACCTGTACTTTCCACAACCAAGCATTCGATAGCTTGATCCCTGCACTTAAATTCAAACGTTACGATGCGGCTATCTCGGCAATGGACATCACTGAAGCGCGTCTTAAACAAGTGAACTTCTCTAACGCATACTACGACAACTCTGCAGCATTCATCTCTTTCGAAGGCAAAGTAGCAGATCAAGCAGCACTAGAAGGTAAGCGTGTTGGTGTTCAAAACGGTTCTACTCACCAGAGCTTCCTACTTGAGCAAATGACTGGCGTAACAGCGGTACCTTACTCAAGCTACCAAGATGCATTCATCGACATGAAAAACGGTCGTATCGATTCTGTATTCGGTGACACAGCCGTTGTAGCAGAATGGTTCAAGAAAGAAGACAACCTAACGTACGTTGGCGACCAAGTAACAAACCAAGAGTACTTCGGTAACGGCTTTGGTATCGCAGTAAACAAGAGCAACCAAGAACTTGTAGACCAGCTTAACGTTGCACTTGCAGCAGTAAAAGCGAACGGCGAATACGATAAGATCTTCAACAAGTACTTCGGTAAGTAATTTATGGAATTAACGGGTTACTCTTTAGGGCTCGTCGAAGCAAGCTGGATGACTGTTCAGCTTGCGTTCGTAAGCCTATTGGTTGGATTGGTTCTAGCAGTTTTGTTTGCAAGTGGTGAGATGTCTCGTCGTATTGCAATCAAATGGCCAACGACTGCATTTGTGACGATTGTTCGTGGTTTACCAGAAATTCTGGTCGTACTGTTTATCTACTTTGGTTCGACACAAGTTCTGTTCATGATCACTGGCGACTTCATAGAAGTGAGCCCGTTCTTATCTGGTGTTGTTGCACTGTCACTTATCTTTGCTTCTTACGCTTCGCAAACCTTACGTGGTGCATTAAAAGCAGTAAGCAAAGGGCAGAGAGAAGCAGCAAGCGCGCTTGGTATTTCTCAGTCTCGTGCATTCTTTCGTATCGTATTGCCTCAAGCGGTAAGACACGCACTACCAGGGTTAACCAACCAATGGTTAGTGTTACTGAAAGACACTGCATTAGTTTCGCTAATTGGCGTAACAGATTTGCTGAAACAAGCACAACTAACATCCGCTGCAACGCACGAAGCATTTACTTGGTACGCGACAGCAGCAGCAATCTACTTGGTCATCACTTTAATCACACAAAGATTGGTAAAAGTGATTGATGGTAAGTTCTCTATTCAAGGTTTGGGTAACAAAGGGGCAATGGCATGAATCAACAATACCTCTCTCAAATGCTTGAAGGCTTAGTGACCAGTCTTCAACTCACAGGCGCTTCATTGCTTGTTGGTTGTATCTTGTCACTGCTGATGACGGTAACGCTAATTCTAAGAATACCGGCGATTCACTGGTTCACTCGTGGCATCATCACGCTGTTCACTGGCACACCATTGTTGGTTCAAATCTTCTTGGTGTATTACGGCCCGGGTCAGTTCGATTGGATTCGTGAAAGCTTCATGTGGACTTGGTTAAGCCAACCTTGGTTCTGCGCAATGTTAGCATTAGCTTTGAACACCGCGGCATACAGCACGCTACTGTTCAGAGGCGCATTCAACGCCATTCCAGCAGGGCAGTGGGAAGCATGTCGCGCACTTGGTATGGACAAAATCGCAACGCTGAAAGTGTTACTGCCATATGCACTACGCCGCGCCGTTCCAGCTTACTCGAACGAAGTGATTCTAGTCTTCAAAGGTACGTCACTGGCAAGCACCATCACCATCATGGACTTGATGGGCTACGCTCAGCGTATCAACGGCCAAACCTACGACACACTTACTGTGTTTGGTATCGCCGGCGCATTCTACTTAGCAGTAAACGGCATACTAACGCTGATCTTCCGCCAAGTAGAGAAGAAAGCCCTCGCATTCGAAGCCGCGTAAGCTAGCCACACACAAGCTTAACTAACGTATAAAGCCTGCCATTTATGTTCGCATAGATGGCAGGCTTTTTTGTGTTTGGGGTATGTGTAGGTGACTGTGGTTATATCCAGTTTAGGAGGGGCTTTGTCAGGGTTATACGGCACGCGAATATCTTGTTACCTAATATTTGGTGTGCTTATTTGTGCTTTAAGTCACTGAAATTATGAAATTAATTGTGGTAGAGTTTTACCCATATGAAACTAGATCGGGTAATTCTTTATTTAAATGCAGAATTTTGTTGTCTAGGAACTGTTGTAACGTTTTTATTTAATGTAGTTCTTTAATCAAATTGGGAGTAAAAATGAACAAAACAAAAGCAGTACTGGTTATGTCTCTTCTTTGTTGTACAAATGCTTTCGCGGGGGACCAGTTAGTAAACCAAGCCAAAGGTGTAAATATAAAAAGCTGCTTGTCAACTATTGGGGATCTAGAAACCTTTTTTACCGAAGGTCAAAACTATGGCTCCTGGTCGCTTTGGGCTACCGAAAGCGCGGATGATCAAATTTTCAATTCAACATTAGAAATTACCTTTTCAGAGGGACACCATTTAATAGATTTGACAGTTGCGCCAACAAAAGACAACCAATGTTCATATACATATACCAGAACATTTTATTCTGACAAGAGCTGCATGGCTTTTTCTAAATCTGATATGAAAAGTGCAGAATACGAGACGGAAATTAACAAACACGTGACTGGCTTCAATGATGGTAGCGCTAAATGGTTATTATCTTCTGCGGGAAATGGTTGTATGGTTCAAAAGAAAGAAGTAGGTATTAGGCACAAAGCTCAAGCGTTATAACGGAGCTTTCAAATCTGATTTGTGAACGTGTGCCTAACCCTCAAACATGGCACACGCACACTTCAAAGCTAAAGATAGCGTGGCGCTTTGGCATTTCTGAGTTAAAAGGAAGTTAGAATTCATAAGAGATAAAACAGCGGGAAGATGTCATTAGAGTTTATAGATAAGTTTTTAACTAGGTAGTCGCCTCTATATTGGAGCTACGTAATCAACGCTCATGATTTGGCATCGTGAGACAGTTTATTGAAGTTTTCTTACTTAATAATATGCTTCAGCAAGAACTTCAACGACGATGCGAATGAGCTGCATATTTGCGTCTAGTAGTCAGCAGTTTAGAGCGCGTTGCTATGACCTTACCATTTTGATATACAGAATGAATGCTGAAGTGATTTTTAACTAAGTCGGTACCTCAGAAGTAAAAATAATCAGGCATGGTGCCACCTATGTAATTAAGTGCCACATCTCCTAAGTAAGGGGGAATTCATGTCAGTTGTTATTTATCCCCAGGTTCCGAAGAACAATATTAGATGAACACCTCTTTAAGGAGAGGGAATATTTAAATAGGTTTATAAAAAGGCGAATTATAGGATGAAATGGAATAAAAGCATATTGCTTATGTCTACATTTATTAGTTCAGTTGTTTCGGCGACATCTTGGGATGCAAGTCGAAATACTGAGAATGGGTATTACTTTTTGACTAAAGTACCTGAAAATCAACCTCAGTTAATGGTTGTTCGAACAACCATCAACCATTGCCAAGACTATACTCTCGGTACTTCTTTTGTTTATAACATTGAGACTGATTCAGAAAGTTCTATTGAGTGTCGTGCAACAATAGGGAATAAGACATTGTTTGAAGGCTCGTGTAGTCTTAGTGCAAGTGCTGAGTCAAATTTAGTCACAATAATGCTACCTGAAACCAAAACTGCTTTGATTCCCAGCAAACAGATTACCGTTAGTAATGGTAAGCATATTTCTCTGCACTTTGCAGGTGAAGAATTATCTTTTGAGGTCGGAGATCTAAAAAAGAAGCTTAATTCATTGACTTCTGCTTGTAAGTATAAAAAAGACGTATAAAACGGCTTTTTTATACAATGATCTATCAAGTAAAACGATAACAAACGACTATGGCGTCAATGATTAGTTTTTTGCTGTGTTTTCATCCCACATGGCGCCATCTCTCAGCATAGAGTTAAGAGTCACAACCATCTTTCGAACACACGCGATTATTGCGACTTTCTTAGGCTTTCCGGCAGCTACAAGTCGAGCATAAGTTGCTTTGAATACGGGGTTACTGTCTTATAAATATGACCTTACCATTTTGGTCTACGGCATGAAGACTGATGTGGTTTTTAGCTAGGTCGATACCGCAGAAATAAGAATAATCAGACATGGTGCCTCCGATGCATTTGTAGTGGTTGTAGTGGTACGCTGAATTTGGTCACTTAGTTAGAGGTGATATCATCACCTCA
>NZ_MAKD01000009.1:0-445 GCF_001691235.1 Vibrio sp. ZF57
CGTATCGGTGCCGTCTGATACATCAAAACCGAAGTTTACGTCGCCATTGAAGTTTTCATTCGGTGCGAAGGTGTATGTGCCATTACCGTTGTCGGTAAGGATACCGTCGCCACCATCGTAGGTCACACCTTCAACCGTTAGGTTGTCACCTTCAATGTCTGTCGCGCCTGTAAGCAGATCCGCGTCTGTGAACAGTAAAGTACCGTCTTCTTCAACACTGAATTGCTGATCTTGAGGAACTGGCAGGTCATTGATTGGGTTAACGGTTAAATCGGCAGAAGCTTGAACGGTATTGGTACCATCTGAGATATCGAAGCTGATATCAATGTCGCCATTGAAGTTCTCATCTGGCGTGATGGTGAAACTGCCGTCATCATTAGCTACAACCGTTGCATCTCCACCAACCGTAAGGTCGCTAGCTGTCAGGTCATCGCCTTCAACATCT
>NZ_MAKD01000010.1:0-684 GCF_001691235.1 Vibrio sp. ZF57
CGTATCGGTGCCGTCTGATACATCAAAACCGAAGTTTACGTCGCCATTGAAGTTCTCATTTGGCGCAAAGGTGTATGTACCATTACCGTTGTCGGTAAGAATACCGTCACCGCCATCGTAGGTCACACCTTCAACCGTTAGGTTGTCGCCTTCAATATCAGTCGCACCTGTTAATAGGTCAGCATCAGTGAAAATAAGTGTGCCGTCTTCTTCAACGCTGAACTGTTGGTCTTGAGGTACTGGCAGGTCGTTAACTGGGTTAACCGTTAGGTCAGCTGATGCTTGAACCGTATTGGTACCATCAGAGATATCGAAACTGATATCGATGTCACCATTGAAGTTCTCATCTGGCGTAATCGTGAAACTGCCATCATCGTTTTGAGTAACGGTTGCATCACCGCCAACCGTTAGGCCGCTAGCAGTCAGGTCATCGCCTTCCACGTCAGAGGCTTGAGAAAGCAGCTGCTCTTGGCTTAAACGGATAGAACCGTCTTCATCGATTGAGTACGCTAGGTCACCCGATACAGGCGCATCATCAACGGCAGTTACGCTTACGTCGATGTTGGCAGAGACCGTATCGGTTCCGTCTGACACATCGAAGCCGAAGTTTACGTCACCATTGAAGTTTTCATTTGGCGCAAAGGTGTACGTACCGTTGCCATTGTCAGTAAGGATACCGTCGCC
>NZ_MAKD01000011.1:0-404 GCF_001691235.1 Vibrio sp. ZF57
CTCAAGCAAGATAAAAAAGCGAGGCAATGGGTCAAGCGCTCACGCTGGGTGTTGTTGAAAAATAGAGGCAACTTAAATCCACGGCAAGACAGCTATCTTACAGAAATATTGAATATCAATAAGGACTTAATGACCACTTATATACTCGGGGCACAGCTCAAAGAGCTTTGGTATTGTGAATCAGAAGCACATGCTAAAGGGCTCTGGGAGGCGTGGTGGGCACAAGTACAAGAGAGTGGAATTAAGCCATTGAAAGAGTTCGCACGAAAACTGAGTCCTTATCTTCACGGTATTATCGCATCGGCAAGTTATCCGCTAAACACCTGCACCCTAGAAGGGATAAACAACAAGATAAAGCTAATCAAGCGAATGGGGTATGGGTATCGAGATACCGACTACTTCTT